>CAUWFY010000119.1:0-4567 GCA_963558115.1 uncultured Clostridia bacterium | reverse complement strand
TAGAAGGTCCGATTACTAGATTGTTTAGTGTTAAAAATAAAAATACGCGAAAGATAGCTTGGATACATAATGATATTTCAAAAGTTTTTGGTAAAGGATTTAAGGCTAAATTAAAAATGAATATTGATAAAAAAACATATGAAAAGTATAGAACATTAATATTTGTAAGTAAGGATAATAGAGATAAATTTGTAGAGAAATATAAAGATATAAGAGATAGAAATTTACAACCACTACAAAAAAGAGTAATTTATAATTATATAGACCCAAATAAAGTTTTAAAAGAAGCAGAAGAGGAAATAGAAAATATTTTTGACAATCAAGTTATTAACTTCCTAACAGTAGCAAGATTAGTAGAACAAAAAGCTATTGATAGAATAATAAAAGTTCATAAAAGGCTAATAGATGAAGGGCATAAGCATAAATTTTATGTTATAGGTGATGGTCCTGAAAAAGAAAAGTTACAAAAGATGATTAAAGAAAACAATGTAGAGAAAACTTTCATATTATTAGGAAAAAAAGAAAATCCATATCCATATATAAAAAAAGCAGATATATTCTGTCTCTTGTCAGAATTTGAAGGGTATGGCATGGTATTAGAAGAGGCTAAGATTTTATCAAAGCCAATAATCATCACAGATACTGCGGCAAGAGAAGCTTTAGTTGGTTATTCTAATTCTAAGATTACTAAAAATACAGAAGAGGGAATATATGTTAATTTAAAAGAAGTGATAAAAAATAAGGAAAAAACTTTTAGCAAAGATGAAGGAGAAAAGTATAATAATGATAAAATAATAAAAAGGCTTGTGAAGTTGTTTGAAGAAAAAATATGATTAGTAGAAAAATATTATATTAGTTAAATTATTAGTAGAAATTAGTAATTTGTAAGTTGATTAAATAAATGAATGAATATATAAATTTAACATTAGAAAACATTGACAAATGGATAAATATAATATAAAATGCAAACAATAGTTCTACGATAATAAATAATGAAAAATAAATAGTAATAAATGTAATAAGAACTAAAATTTATTAAAAAAGGATGTGTTCTTATGGACGAAAAAAACAATGAAATTATTTTATTTGAAAATCAAGGAGTAAAGCTAGAGGTAAACTTAAAAGATGAAACAGTATGGCTAAACTTAGAACAAATGGCCGAATTATTCAAAAGGGACAAATCAGTTATATCAAGACATATAAAAAATGCATTAACAGAAGAATTAAAAGATGAACAGGTCGTTGCAAAATTTGCAACAACCACTAAACATGGTGCTATTGAAGGTAAAACACAAACACATATGGTGGATTACTATAATCTTGACATGATTATATCTATTGGATATCGAGTAAAATCAGCGCAAGGCATTACTTTTAGAAAATGGGCAAATAAAATTCTAAAAGATTATATGCTAAAGGGTTATGCTATAAATCAAAGAAGATTAGAATATTTAGAAAAAACAATAAAATTAATTGATATAGCAAATAGAATTGATGAAAAAATAGAAGGAAATGATGCAAAAGAAATTTTAAGAGTAATAGGAGATTATTCAAAAGCTCTCGATTTACTTGATGACTATGACCATAGAACACTAAAGAAAATAGATGGAAAAACAGATGAAAGAAAAATTGAATATAACGAATGTATAGAAGTTATAAATAAGTTAAGGTTTAACGAAGAAAGTACATTATTCGCAATAGAAAGAGATAAAGGTTTAGAGTCAATTATAGGTAATATTTATCAAAGTTTTGCAGGACAAGATATTTATAAAAGTATTGAAGAAAAGGGAGCAAATTTCTTATATTTAATAGTCAAAAATCATGTGTTTGCAGATGGAAATAAAAGAATTGCAGCAACCTTATTTATATACTTTTTGAACTTTTATGGTATCTTATATAAAGATGAAAAACAAACAATAGACAACAATACTTTAACAGCTTTAACATTGTTAATAGCAGAATCAAATCCAAAAGAAAAAGATGTAATTATAGATTTAGTAATGAACTTTTTGAACAATGACTAAAATTATATCATCTCGAAAAATTAAAATATAAAGGACTGATAATTAGTTGAAAATATCAGTTCTTTATTGTATAATCATAACAGAAATTAATAATTTATGTTTTAGAATATAAAAAATGATTGGAGTAATTATGAAAGAAGAATTTGATTTTGCAAAAGAACCAGGGATTAAACTATTAAATAATAGAAAATATAAAGAAGAAAGAGAACCTATTATTTCTGTTATAATTCCATTTTATAACGATAAAAAATACATTGAACAAAGTGTTAATTGTATTTTAAATCAAACATTTCCATATTATGAAATTTTAATTATAGATGATGGGTCAAAAGATGAAGAATCTTTAAAAAAATTAGAAGAAGTCTCTAAAATAGATAAAAGAATAAGAGTATTTCATAAGAGTAATGAAGGTTTGGCAGCAACTAGAGATTATGGTGCTACAAAATCAAGTAAGACTTGTAAATATCTAATGTTTATAGATTCAGACGATTTACTAGAACCAACTTTTATGGAATGTGCATATTGGACCTTAGAAACGAACAAAGATGCTGCTTGGGCATATTCAGATTCAGTAGGATTTGAGTCACAGACATATACTTGGAATAAATGGTTTGACTCAGAAAAAATGAAAAAAGTTAACGAATTATTAGCAATATCTATGGTTAGAAAAAGTGATTTTAATAGAGTAAATGGTTATGGATTAAGAGAAAAAGCAATAAACGAAGATTGGAACTTTTGGCTAAAATTATTAGGGCATGATAGGTATCCTGTTCATATGAGTTTTTATGGAATGTGGTATAGAAGAAAAGAAACAGGAGAATTAAAGAATGCCTCAAAAAATCAAAAAAGAACATTAGAAATAATCGAAGATACTGCGTCTAAAATAACGAAAAGAGTAAAGGCTATTCAATATCCAAAATATGATTATAATTATGACTTATTATCAGATAAGTTAGATATTATAACACCAAAATGTGTAGATAATAATAAAATAAATATATTAATGATACTACCTTGGATGATAACAGGAGGCGCTGATAGATTTGTATTAGACCTAGTTTCAAATTTAGATAAAAATAAATTTGAAATAACAATAATTACAACTGAGCCAAATAAGAATGTATTAAGACAACAATTTGAAGAAAATGCAACTGTTTATGATTTAACATCATTTTTAAGCCAAAAATACTGGCTTAGCTTTATAAATTATATTATAGAAAAAAATAATATAAATTTAATATTTAATACAAATAGCAAGTTTGGATATAGTATCTTGCCATACTTGAAAAGCAAAAATCCTAACATTCCAATAATAGACTATATTCATATGGAAGAATGGTATAATAGAAATGGTGGATATTCAAGATATTCAAGCATGATGGCATCAGTAATTGATAAAACATTAACCTGTAATGAAAATAGTAAAAATATATTGAAAGAACATTTTGGTAGAAATAGTAAGGAAATAGAAACAGTATATATTGGTGTAGATGAAGAAAAATTTAATCCTAATAAATTTAATAAAAATGAATTATTAGAAAAATATGGATTACAAAATGAAAAAAGATACATTTTAAGTTATATTTGTAGAATTTCAGAACAAAAGCGTCCTATCCTATTGTTAGAAATAATAAAAAAATTAAAACAAAAAAGAAACGACTTTTTAATCTTAGTAGTAGGAAATGGAAATTTACTTAAAAAAATGAAAAAGAAAGCAAGTGAAATGGGAATTTTAGAAAATATAAAATTCTTAGGAAATATAGAAAAAACAGAAGAAATTTATGCTATTAGTGATGCAACAATCAACTGTTCTATTAAAGAAGGATTAGCCTTAACATCATATGAATCATTATCAATGAGAGTGCCTGTTATATCAGCAAATGTAGGCGGACAAAAGGAACTTATAACAGAAGATGTAGGAGTAATTGTAACTTGTATGCAAGATGAAAAAGCAATTTATTCAGAAGACTATGACTTAAATGAAATAAATGATTATGTTGTAGGAATAGATAATGTTTTAAACAATTTAGAAAAGTATAAAGAAAACTGTAGAAATAGAATTTTAGATAAATTTACATCAAAAAATATGATAAATAAAATGACAGAGATATTTGAAGATACATATAAAAATCCAAATGATGAAAAAATTAAAAATGGAAAAGCTTTAAATGAAAATATTAATTTAACAAAAGAATTAATTACAATGAATATGATGAATGATAAAATTGAATATTCATGGGAATGTACAGAATATGAAAAAAAGGTTTATGGAAGAGCATATTCTTTGATAGGTCTTAATTATAAGAAAGAATTATTAAAAGAAAAATTATGGAATATTCCTATGTGGAGAAGTTTTGTAGGATTAGTTCATAAATTAAGAGGATAAAAATACTATTGTGATAAGTATAATGAGACTAAAAAATGTAAGTTAAAAGGAACTCTGTAATGGGTTTATATATTGACTAAAAAATTAAGTGATTTTAGGAGGGAAAGCACCCTCCTTTTAATTGTAATCTTCAATATATAATGCTTTTGCTATATAT
>CAUWFY010000118.1:0-4646 GCA_963558115.1 uncultured Clostridia bacterium | reverse complement strand
GGGTCTGAGTGAGAGAGGCTCATGAGGAAGCCTTACCAATTCTTTCTGAATGGAACAAGTAGTCAAAATCCAAAAAAATCATAATTATAACCATTTTGAGCGGCTAATTAAAAAAACTGTTCGTTAATTATTATATCATCACTAATAATTAACGAACAATTAAAGCTACTATAAAATTATACCATTTATTTTACATTTTCATTTGGTATATTTTCATTTTTCTTATTTTTTCTATTTCTTATAAAGTCAAATAATACTGTTAATAGTGTAAATGTTACAAATATTCCAACTAATACTGTCATATTACTAACAATCATATCTACATTTATATTTATTAACGCTTCTTTTATTAATCTAATAGTATAATTCATTGGCATTACACTATAAATATTTTGGAAGAATTCAGGTACTGTTTCTATTGGGAATGTTCCTCCACTTGCTGCTAATTGTAAAACCAATAATAATATACATAAGAATTTACCTACATCCCCAAAGTTTACAATTAAGAATTGAACTATACTTGTAAATACCATTGAAATCAATATACAAGTTCCATAATATAACCACATATTTGTCAC
This sequence comes from uncultured Clostridia bacterium, assembly GCA_963558115.1. GTDB lineage: Bacteria > Bacillota > Clostridia > TANB77 > CAG-508 > CAG-269. Next base: position 4,068 of record CAUWFY010000118.1, on the reverse strand, counting down.
ATCAAACCCTAATCCTAATTTTAATAAAAATCCTAATACAACACCTTGAATACCTGCCATTCCAATATATAATGCTGTTCTTAAATATTTATTTTTAGCATTTTTCCCTAATAATTTATATCTATCTTCTGGATCATTATATAACATTACTAACATGATTAATCCTCCAACCCATAGTGATATAGACATAAAATATGGTGCAAAACCTAATCCATAAGAATTTATTTGTGCATAATCTTTTTCTTCTATTTTTACTGGATTTGCTACATATTCATCTAAACCTTCTAAGTTTGTTAATTGTTCTTTTGTAGCTTCTATACCATTATCTATTTCTGTTTTAAATGTATCTGTACCTGCTACTAATTCATTGCTTCCATCAAGTGCCTGTTTTGAACCTTCATTTAATTGGTTTATTCCTGTTGATACTTTTTTAGAATTTATGCTTAATTCATTTAAACCTGAAGTTAAAGCATTACTTCCTGTTTGTGCTTTACTTAATCCTTGTTTTAGTTCTAACATTCCTGTATTTAAAGTTTTAGCACCTGCTTGTAAATCTTGTAATTTCTTAGCTTGACTAGCAAATGTTTGTATTCCTGAATTTAAGTTACTTGCTCCTGTTTTTAATTCATTTCCTTTTGTTTTTAATGTATTTAATCCTTGCATATTTCCTGCTGAATTATTTATATTTTGTAAATCTTTCATTATTTTTTGGAAATTTGGATCTGCCATTACAGTTGGATTTTTTGCCACATAACTTTGTATATCTACTCCTAATGTTTTTACTTGTGATACTGTATTATTAACTCCTGCTATTGCTGTATTTACTCCATTTACATATGCTGAAACTCCTGATGACAAATTACTTGCTCCTGTTGAAATTTGATTTACTCCTGAAGTTACTGCTGATAAATTTTTAGTTGCATTTTCAAGTTGTGTAGTTCCTTGATATAGTTGTTCTGCTCCATTATTTAATTGATTAAGCCCATTATTCAATTCTTTACTTCCATTATATGCTGTGTCTACACCAGCATCAAATTTATTATAATTTGTTTGTAATTCATTTGTACCTGTATTTAATGTTTGCAATCCTGTTGATAGTTGATTAGCTCCATCTTTTATTTGTGTTGCTCCTTCTGATATATCTTGCATTTTTTCTGGTACTTCATTTAACTTGTTTGATAATGTTTCTACAACTTTTTTGCTTACTTCACTTCTTAATTCAGTTTCAACTGTTGTTACTACTTTTCCAATTATTTGTGATGCTAAATAATTGCTTTTTTGGTTTGGTGAATATGTTATTGTAGTAGTTTTTCTGTCTTTATTCTCTGCTGAATTCAAATCTTGTGTAAAGTTTTCTGGAATAGTTATTGTAGCATAGTATTCTTCATTTATTAATCCATCTTGTGCTTTTTGGCTATCATTTAATACCTCTATACTCATTACATCTTTTTCTTTTAGTTCTTCTACTAAATTATTTCCTAAATTTTCATTATTGCTTCCTTTATCTAAATTTACAATGGCTATTTTCATCCCATGCAAATTTCCATATGGGTCCCAAAATGCTTTTAAGTAAAAAAAGCTATACATTACTGGTATTACAATAATTGCTACTATTATAATCCATTTCATAATTTTCTTTTTCTTATCCATTTCTACTTCCTCCTATAAAATTATTTTTACCATTTTCTATTATAGATTTTTTCTTCTTTTTTGCAACAACACTTCGTATACTTGTGATGATTACTATACATTTTTTATTTTTTGTATATACATTTGTCTATTATCTTTACTTTTGTATATGATTTGATTTATAATTTATATAGATTACAATTTTGTAGTAAGGATGATGTAAAATGAAAGATTTAAGAGTTAAAAAAACATATTTATTTTTGAAGAAAGCATTAATTGAACTTCTATCTAAAAAATCCTTTGAGGAAATAAGAGTAAACGATATTTGTAATTTAGCAATGGTTCATAGAACAACTTTCTATAGCCATTTTTCAGACAAATATGAATTATTAGATTTTTGTATTAAAGATATAGAGCAAGAGTTATGGGAGAAAATTTCTCATAATACATATTCAAATAATAAGGATTTCTATACAAAAATGATAATGAGTATTCTTGAATATATTGGAGAGAATAAAGCTTTCTTTAAAAATATATTAAAGAAAAATTCTGATAGTGGTATTATAAATATATTTACAAATGCTTGTATTTCATATATATATGAGATGTTAAATAAAGAAGAAATAAATGGAATTTCACATGATATACCTATTGAAGTTATATCTCAATTTTATGCAGGAGCTGTAATTTCAACTATTATTTGGTGGTTAAAGTCTGATAATTCTTTGTCTGAAAATCAGCTTTGTAATTATATTATTTCTTTGATTTTTGATAGTCCTCATAAATAAAGTTATATTTAAATGTTTGTTAATTGTATTAAAAAATGCTCCCACTCACTTAAAATGTGAATGGGAGCATTCTTGTGGTTAATGTACTAGAAGTATGTTTAGCTAATTTTGAATTTTATGTTAGCATATATGATTAATCATCTTCTCTTATTATATTTTTACTTTCTAAGTATGTTGCTAAGAAGTATAAACCATATATTCCCCCAATAACTATTACAGATACTATAATTGATGGTAATAAATCTTCCGGACTACACAATCCAGCCATCATTGACATTGCAAATTGAATTCCAAAAGCTGAATGTACTACTGCTAAAATCAATGGCAATATGAAAAATATTCCTATTTGTCTAAATAATGCTCTATTAATCATTTTTTCATCAGCACCAATTCTTCTTAAAATCATGTATCTTTGCTTATTATCTGAACTTTCTGTTAATTGTTTTAATGCTAATATCGCTGAACTTGCTATTAAGAATATTATTCCTAAATATATTGCTATAAATGTAACAATTGTTGCTACTCCTACACTTGATGATATTACAACAATCTTTGTTAAGCCTTCAACTTTTACACCATTTTCTAGCATTTTTTTAGCAATTTCTGAATCTCTTTCTGCCAACATTTCATCTATTCTCTCTTTTTCTTCTTCTGAATCTGTATTATAGTTTGCCGCCAAAAGGGATTGTTCTTTCATATCTTCTGTTAAATTACAACTATCTGGTACTAAGACAATTCCACCATTTGTATGGCTAGTAGATATCATAATAAAGCCTTCTTTGCACTCATTATATTTTGGCTTATATTTTTTACCACTAACTGTTATTTCAGTATTATCTCTTAGGCTAGAATCTCTTAGAACTTTTAATGAATCAAAATCACATAGTACCATATATTCGTCATCATTTAAGGAATATTCTCCCTGCCCATATAGCCTTGCAATTTTATTATAATCTGATATCTTTACAATTGTTTCAGGCAATTCAAATCCTATCATCATTGAATACTCATTTTTTATTCTTTCATACTGTTTTCCAAAACTATCTTTCATTGTTAATTCATTTGTTGCATAAATTGGTATTTCCACTATATCTTTTAGTAATTTCATATCAAATCCGGCATTTTCTAAGGATTTTTGCATTGTAATTCTTGATTCTTCTATCTCTTTTTGTGAATATTGTTTTGTCTCTCCTTTTGATGTAGTATAAGTTTTTGGAAGATTTAAAGTTTTATATAAATTCAAATCTACTGGTGTCATTTCTTTTAAATCTTTTTGCATTGTATTTCTTAAGGAAAATGCAGAAGATAAAATACTTATAGTCATAAATAACATTAAACAAATTAAACTTATACTTATTACTGTTGTATTTATTTTATTATTTAATTGTCTTAATACAAACATATTAGCATCTTTGTAATACACTTTTTTTCTTGTTTGTACAATTTTTAATATAAATCCTGATAAAGACCAGAAGAATAATATAGTTGCAACAATTCCACTTAATATGATTGGTATTAATTTATCTACTGTTGAAAGTGTCTTTACTCCACCTGTAACTTTATAATAATCATAAGCTAATATTCCTATTGAAATTAAAAATACTATAATACAAATTATTGGATTTTTTATTTTTACTGTTTCATTTTTCTT
>CAUWFY010000117.1:0-4649 GCA_963558115.1 uncultured Clostridia bacterium | reverse complement strand
GATTTAGACCCTTCTGTTGTTACATATATAATGAAAAAAGAAAATCTTTCACCAGATGAAATGGAAAAAATATTAAATAAAAAATCAGGAGTTTTTGGAATATCACAAGTTTCAGTAGATTTTAGAGATATAGAAAATGATGCAGCAGCAGGGGGAATACATGCACAATTAGCATTAGATAATTTCCATTATCAAGTTGCATGTTATGTTTCTAGATGTATTGTTGCTATGAATGGAATTGATGTTTTATCATTTACAGCTGGAGTAGGAGAAAAAGGAGAACTTTCAAGAGAGGCTATATGTGATTATTTTGAATTTATGGGATTAAAAATAGATAAAGAATATAATAGAACTTTAAAAGGTGTTGAAACAGAAATTTCAACAAAAGACTCTAAAATAAAAGTATTTATAATCCCAACAAATGAGGAATTAATGATAGCAAGACAAACATTAAAAGCTATTTGTAATAAATAATACTAATTTAAAATCAGATATATATAGCAAGAACTATAGCTAAAATATCTATAGTTTTAGAATTTTAATAAAAGGTTTATAGGTTTTACCTTATTGTATATGGAAGCATAGTGACAGTATAAAATTTAATTTACTTTGTAGTAAAAAATTTCCAAAAAAATTGTAACATTTCGTATGCAATAAAAAACCTAAATATATTATCAAGGAAGAATCAAAATGAAAATTTTAGTTTTAAATTGTGGTAGTTCATCACTTAAGTATCAATTAATTAATATGGAAAATGAAGAAGTAATTGCTTCAGGTAAATATGAAAGAATCGGAGAAGAAGAAGCGTTTTTAACACATAAAGCTTGTGGTAAAAAAGCTGAAATAAAAAAGTCAGCATATAATCATAAAGAAGCAATAGAAATTACTTTGAAAGAATTTACAAATCCAGAATATAAAGTTATAGAAAGTTTAGATGAAATAAATGCAATAGGACATAGATTAGTGCATGGAGGAGAAAAAATTTCAAAATCAGTGTTAATTAATGATGAAGTTAAAAATGTTTTAAAAGAATATACAGATTTAGCTCCATTACATAATCCAGCATGTTTATTAGGAATAGAAGCTTGTGAAGAAGTATTTCCAAATAAACCTATGGTTGGTGTTTTTGATACAGCATTTCATCAAACTGTTCCAAAGGAAAAATATGTTTATCCAATACCTTATAAATATTATAAAAAATATGGTGTAAGAAAGTATGGATTTCACGGTACATCTCATATGTATGTGTCTAATAGACTTGCAGAGTTAGAAAATAAAGATATAAAAGATTTAAAAATTATTACTTGTCATTTAGGACAAGGGTCTAGTATATGTGCTATTGAAGGTGGAAAATCGATTGACACAAGTATGGGGTTAACTCCACTTGGAGGAATATCAATGGTTACTAGAAGTGGAGATTTAGATCCATCAGTTATTACATATTTAATGAAAAAAGATAATTTAACACCTGAGGAAATGGAAAATATTTTAAACAAAGATTCAGGAATATCTGCAATTTCAGGATTAGCTCCTGACTTTAGAGTTATAGAAGAAGAATCAAATAATGGAAATGAGATGGCTAAAATAGCAATTGAAGAGTTTAATTACTCAGTAGCGACATATATTGCAAAATATGCTATGGCAATGAATGGAGTAGACTATATTGTATTTACAGGAGGAATTGGAGAAAATCAAATAAATATAAGAAAAGGTATTTGTGAAAAATTAGAATTCATGGGAGTGAAATTAGATTCAGATAAAAATAATATTAGAGGAGAAGAAAGAATAATTTCAACAGAAGATTCATCAATTAAAGTATATTTAATTCCAACAAATGAAGAATTAATGATAGCTAAAGAAACGGAAAATTTAATTAAATAAGGAATTTATTAATTTGATAATTTTATTGATTTTATGTTGGGGTGTATGGAGGTATAAGATAGCTGATTTTTGTCTCCGACCCCAAAATCATGAAAATCAAAAACTTAAAAAAATTCAAAAAATATTTACATAAATAAATTTATATGTTAAAATATAATATACATAAATCGGAGCAACTAATGAGTATTTAAACTTATTAGTTGTTAATATTATTAATCAAAATTTAAGGAGGAAATTATGGCAAAAATATTAGAAGACATATCTAGAACATTTAATGAATTTTTATTATTACCAAATTTAACAGATGAAAGATGTATACCAAGTAAAGTATCTTTAAAGACTCCACTTGTAAAATTTAAAAAAGGAGAAGAAGCTAAGTATTATGCAAATGTACCTATGGTATCTGCAATAATGCAATCAGTTTCAGGAGAAGAAATGGGAATAGCTCTTGCTCGTGAAGGTGGAGTGGCATTCATTTATGGTTCTCAATCAATAGAGTCACAAGCTAAAATGGTTAGACATGTAAAAAAACATAAAGCTGGTTTTATTATAAGTGATTCAAATGTAAAATCAGGAACACCTTTAAAAGATGTAATTGAACTAGTAAAAGAAACTGGACATTCAACAGTTATGATAACAGAAGATGGAACAGCAAATGGAAAATTTTTGGGATTAGTTACAGATAAAGATTATAGAATTTCAAGAGAAGATATGGACACTCCTATTGATAATTTCATGACACCACTTGAGAAAGCAGTTGTAGCACATGAAGGAATAAATTTAGCAGAAGCAAATGATATAATATGGGAAAACAAAATTGCTTGTTTACCTATTTTAACAGAGCAAGGAAATCTAAAATATTTAGTATTTAGAAAAGATTATGAAGAAAGAAAAAATAATCCAGATTCTTTATTAGATGAAAATAAAAGATACATAGTAGGTGCAGGAATTAATACAAGAGATTATGAAGAAAGAATACCAGCATTAGTTGAAGCAGGAGTAGACATGATATGTATGGATTCATCAGATGGATATTCTGTATGGCAAAAAAATACAATTGATTTTGTTAGAAAAACATATGGTGATAGTGTAAAAATTGGAGCTGGAAATGTAGTAGATAAAGAAGGATTCAGATATTTAGCCGAAGCAGGAGCTGATTTCATAAAAGTAGGTGTTGGAGGAGGTTCTATTTGTATCACTCGTGAAACAAAAGGAATTGGTAGAGGACAAGCTTCAGCCCTTATAGATGTAGTTGCAGCAAGAGATGAATATTTCGAAGAAACAGGAATATATATTCCAATTTGTTCAGATGGAGGAATAGTTCACGACCATCATATAACAATAGCTTTAGCATTAGGAGCAGATTTTGTTATGATGGGAAGATATTTTGCAAGATTTGATGAAAGCCCAACAAGAGTTGTTAGAAAAGGAAACGGATATGTAAAAGAATATTGGGGAGAAGGTTCAAACAGAGCTAGAAACTGGCAAAGATATGATATGGGAGGAGATAAAAAACTTTCATTTGAAGAAGGTGTTGATTCATATATTCCATATGCAGGAAAATTAAAAGATAACTTAGCCGTAACTTGTGCTAAAATAAAATCTACAATGTGTAATTGTGGAAGTATAACAATTAAAGAACTACATGAAAAAGCAAGATTAACTTTAGTTTCTAATGTTAGTATTGCAGAAGGTAGTGCACATGATGTTATATTAAAAGAAATTGATAGCCAATATAAATAAGTTTATACAATAAGAAACAAAATATCCTTAAAATATAAAAAATATTTTGAGGATATTTTGTTTTGATAAAAAGTTTTGTGTTTTTAAAAAGATATATCTTTACCAATTCTAATGGCATAGAAATAATCCTTATTAATATATAAAAAATAATAAAATATTATATTTTAAACTTTAAATATCTTGATTTATGCTATTATTTAATGATAAAATCAGTATGAAAATGAAATATAAAGGATGTAATAACATGAGTACTAATGAAATTAGACAAGAATTTGTAAAAAAATACAAAGTAGAAGATTTATATATTTCAAAATATCCAAAAGAAATAGATAGATTTTTTACTCACGAATTTGAGAATGTGCAAGATGCTATGGATGGAATAATTTTTCATACAAATCATGAAATTCAGCAAAGAGAAGGATTATCAAATTCTTATGAAATAGAATCTGAAGACAAAATTAAAAGATTGATTAATAATGCGTTAAAAAATTGTATGCATTTTTTTAGATTTACTGAAATATTAGATAATTCTAATATTGAATATGATTGTGAAAATGTAAAAAATGGAAATATAGTATATAAACAAATGGATTTAGAAGAACTGCAACAAAAAATTCAAAATAGAATAGATGAATTAATCCAAAGCCAAAAAATTCAGATTATGAAAGCTGGATTATATTATACAAGAGAAGAAGAAGCATATTATAAAAAGACATATGCATTTCAAACAAATTTGCAAGAATATAATAGCGCATGGTGGACAGAAGATTTATTTTCAGCAATAAAATATTTAAGAGAGTTAGAAAAGCGTGATGAAAACAATTACTATGATACTTGGGTACATTGTAAAATTGAAAGAGAAAAAAATAGTGGAAATAATATCGAAAAAAGAAATGAAAATGTTAGAAGATTAGAAACAGCTTATTCAGAGTATAAACATAGTGTTAATAAAAAAAATTTAGAAGAATACAAAGAAATATAAAAGAGGGATTAAATGAAAAATACAAAAGAACACATAATAAGAC
>CAUWFY010000116.1:0-4669 GCA_963558115.1 uncultured Clostridia bacterium | reverse complement strand
ACATTTGCAATATCTTGTATAGTAAGTTGTTTTGGTTTCATTTTTTTATTTAGAGCATCGATTTCTTCGATTAATTGACATTCTTTAGTTTTTAAGTCAGCTGCTTTTTGATAATCTTCTGTTGAATCAGCAGCTACGACTTCTTCTTTTTCTGCTTGTATATGAGCCAATTCTTGTTTTAAACTTTCTAACTTGAATAACTCTTTATTTTCTAAGTTAATTCTAGAACAAGCTTCATCTAAAATATCAATAGCTTTATCAGGTAAAAATCTATCATGAATATATTTTTCTGACATGATAACTGCTTGTTTTATTACGTCAGAAGAGATTTTTACTTTGTGATATTCTTCATAATATTTTTTAATTCCTTCCAATATTCCAATAGAATCATCAATATTAGGTTCTTCAATTAATACTTGTTGGAATCTTCTTTCTAAAGCTGAATCTTTTTCAATATATTTTCTATATTCTTTTAAAGTTGTTGTTCCAATTAATTGAATTTCTCCATTTGATAGAGCAGGTTTTAATATATTTGCTGCATTCATTGAATGTTCACCATCTCCTGCACCTATAATATTGTGTATTTCGTCAATAACTAGAATTATATTACCATATTCTTTACATTCATCAATAATACCTTTCATTCTAGATTCAAATTGACCTCTAAATTGTGTACCGGCTATTACTGAAGTCATATCTAATAAATAAACTTCTTTATTTAAAAGTTTTGCTGGAACATTTTGATTGGCAATTTTTATAGCTAAGCCTTGAGCTATAGCAGTTTTTCCAACACCAGGTTCACCTATTAAACAAGGATTATTTTTTGAACGTCTATTTAATATTTGAACAATTCTTTGTATTTCTTTATCTCTACCTATAACAATATCTAATTCGTTATTTTTTGCTTTATATGTTAAATTTGTTCCATAAGTGTCTAAGAATTTTTTCTTTTTATTTTGCTTAGAAGTTTTCTTCTTATCAACTTTTACTTTTTTTCTTCCATTTGAAGAAGTTTCTGGTTCATTACTTTCTTTATTATTTTGTCCATTAAACATATTAAAAATTGAACCTAATGGAATAGCAGCACCTGCTATTTTAGGAGAATTTTCGTCATTTTCATCTTGATTATTATTTATATTATCAAAAGTAATTGCACCTTCAATATTTTCAATATCTTCTAAATTTATATTTTCAGCTAAATCTTTAAAAATAGTTTCAAATTGTTTTGTCATATCATTTATATTAATTTTATCATGTGCTAAAATATCATTTTGTCTATAAAGAGCTTCAGTAGGGTCAATACCTTTTGCTTTTGCACAGTCATAGCAATAACCTTCAAAGGATTCTTTACCATTTTCTATTTTTTTATAAAAAAGTATGGCTGGATTTTTATTACATTCTGAACATAACATACTTTGAATTCCTCATTTCTTCTAAATTTTCAATATATTATATCATACATTAATTTGCTAGAATAGTCAATAAAATTAAGGATTTTTTAACATTAAAGCTATCTTTTTTTTATCTTTTATGTTAGAATAATAAATAGTGAAAATATATACTTAGGAAGTAAAAATATTAATTATATATAAATAAATATGGAAAGGAGAACATGATGTATTTAGATTATTAAATATATCATATGATTTAATATGAAGATAACTTTACCAAAAAAAGAAAAAACTGATATTAAAGCTATAGTAATATATACAATTGCAATAATATCATGTATAATTGCAATTGTAGTTGTAGGTATAACACAATTTTTAGGTAAAAATAAATTAGAAGAAATGCTATCAATAGGCTCTTCAGGAACGAGTAAACAGGAGATAGATGAGCAAGCCTTAATATCAGAGTTTGATAATATTTTTAATAATCAAATAGAAAAGAGCAATTTTAATGCTAATGTAAAAAAACAAGAAGAGGATAAAGATATTATTTATACATATTATGATAAAACAGAAAGTAAAAAAAATAGTTATGAAGTGAATTTACAAATACCATATATAAATATAGAAAATGAAATTATCAACCAATATAATAATGAGATAAAGGAAACTTTTCAAAAAAAAGTAGATAAAGTCTTAGAAACACAAAATAAAAATATTGTATATACAGTAAAATATCAAGCAACGATTGAAGATAATATATTATCATTAATAATAAAATCAGAATTAAAAGAAGGAGCAAGTGCACAAAGACAAATCATAAAAACATATAATTATGATTTAAGCAATAATAAAGAAATAAACCTAGAAGAAGTAATTGCTAAAAAAGGATTTGAAAAAGACGAAGCTCAAATAAAAATAAGGGATAGAATAAAAATAGAAGAGAAAAAAGTAGAAGATTTGAAAAAATTAGGTTATAATATTTTTGAGCGAAATAGCGATAGTGATCAATATAATATAGAAAATACCAAAGAATTTTATGTGAAAGAACAACGAATATATGTAATATATCCATATGGGAATGAAAATTTGACAACTGAAATGGATGTAGTTGTAATATAATTTGGATGATTTTGGGGTCGGAGATAAAAAGCATGATATTATACAAGATAGAAGCTGATTTTTTCTATACAATAAAAAGATGACTCATTTTTGAGTCATCTTTTTGAAAATAAAAGGGGATGTTTTTTTATTTAAATCAGTTGTTACTGACTATATTTATAATATACCAATCTTTTTTGTCCATTGTGTGAACTTAAAGTGAAAAGTTAAACTAAGGTTGTTCACCTAATTTTAAAGTCAAATCTTTTTCTTGTCCGTCTCTATTTACTTTAATTTTAATTTCATCACCAATTTTATGAGAATTTTTAATTTCTGTTAACTCATCCATAGTTTTGATTTTTTTACCATCTGCTTCGATAATTACATCACCAGGTCTTAAACCAGCTTTTTCTGCAGATGAAAAATCATCTATTGATTTTATATAAATCCCTTCAACTAAGTGATTTTGTTTAGCAGTTTTTTCATCTAAATCCATTCCTGTTATTCCAATATAAGGTCTCTTAACTTTGCTATATTGAATTAATTGAGAAGTTACGTCAGTAGTTGAATTGATAGGAATAGCAAATCCCATACCTTCAATATCTTCACCTGAAAGCTTTAAAGTATTAACTCCAATAACTTTACCTTCACTATTTACAAGAGCTCCACCACTATTTCCTGAGTTAATAGCAGCATCTGTTTGAATTAATGTATATTTTTTTCCATCTGTATCTGTAATTTCTCTGTTAACAGCACTTACAACACCACAAGTGATACTACTTTGTAACCCTAAAGGATTCCCAACTGCCATTGCAAATTCACCAACTTTTATAGAGTCAGAATCAGCAAATTCTGCTTTTGGTAAATCTTTTTTATCAATTTTTATAACAGCTAAGTCTGTTTGTTCATCAGTACCAACAATTTTTGCTTCATACTCGGTAGTATCATTAAATAAGGTGACAGATACTTTAGTTGCTTCTGATACTTGATAATATGATTCTGATTCTCCAGAAGAAACAACATGATTGTTAGTTAGAATATATCCATCCTCACTAATTATGATACCAGAACCAGTAGCTGTTGCAGTAGATTGTGCTTGTGTTCCAAATACAGGTATTTTTGAAGTTACATTATATTCAATTTTTATTCCAACAATTGAAGGTAAAATCTTATTAGCAGCATATACTGCAGTATCAGAATAATTTTTTAAGGAAACTTGGTCAACAGTACCTATAGTGTTAGAATTAGAAGCTGGAGATGATGTTGAACTTGTATTCAAAATATGTTCTCTAACAGAAGGAATACCAAAACAAGTTCCTATCACTAATGCACATCCTACTACACCACTAAAAAATGGTAATACTATTGATTTTCCAAATCCACTCTTATGTTTTTGATTATTATTAATTTCATAAACTGTATTATATGCTCCTTTATTGGATACAGTTTTAAATTTTGAATTATCTTTTTTTTCATTTTCTTCCATATAAAACCTCCTATTTAATAGATATAATTTTTTTCTTATATCTTAACCAATTAATTAAAATATTACAATAGTTTTGTGAAATTTGTGTGAAGATATTAAGTTTTTTCTTAAAAATTTTAATCCAAGAAATTATATACTTATGAAAAAAATTCAACTAATACTTGAATAAAAAAAATTGATTTGTTAAAATATTAATGAGAAGTATTAGATAGATAAGTAGATATCTTTATATAATGGAAATAGTTAAAAATTATATATATTTGTAAAAAATATATATAAATATTGAGATAGAATTAGGAATAAAGTAATATCTGCATTTGATATTTATTTTTCATAGATAAAATTAAATGAAAGGAAGTATTGTAAAAGTGAATAAATTGATAAAGGAAGAAAAAGGAGTAACTTTAATAATATTAGTTGTTACAATAATTGTATTATTAATATTGGCAGTAATTACTATAAATGGAGGAACAGATGTAATTGATAAATCAAGTTTAGAAGGATTAAAAACAAATATGTTATTAATTCAAACTAAAGCCAAAGAATATGTAGAAAATGCTAAATTTCAATTAGGAATAAAACCTGAAGAAGCAACAGAGACAATGAAAGAAAAGGCGCGATTAGAGCTAGAAGGAGAAGATAAAGGAACTAAAGTAAATGTAGGGGATTCATTTGCAAGTGAAGCAACTAGAAT
>CAUWFY010000115.1:0-4696 GCA_963558115.1 uncultured Clostridia bacterium | reverse complement strand
AGCCTTACCAATTCTTTCTGAATGAAATAAGTAGTCAAAATCCAAAAAAATTATACTTATGACCTATTTCCAACGGCTAATTAAAAAAATACCATCATTTTGCCATTGTTTGTTTTAACATCCATATTATTTTACTATAATTTAAAATATATGAATCCATTAAAGCTGAGGTGCCATATATATGATTGTTATCTGATTCTTTTTTTATACAGATTACTTTTTGTAATAAAGTTTCATAATCTTTTAGTATCTTTTCTAATACCACTTTTTCGTCAACTTTAACACTTGTAGCTTCTTCGATTGTTCCTATTTCTAAATATTCTTTCATTGTTCCTAACGGTTCTTTTCCTAGCATTAATATATGTTCTGCTATCTCATCAATTTGTAAATTTACATCATTATAATATTCTTCTAATTTGGCATGTAATACAAAAAATTCTTTTCCTTGTATATTCCAATGAAAATTTTGTAATTTTCTATAAAATATATTTAAATCTGCTAAAAATTCATTTAATTCATTTACTATTTTTTCCATTAAATATTCACTCCTTTTTATTTATATAATTTAATTTTTCCAATTAATTGTTTTTTATTCATTGTTTGCTCTTATATTTTTTCTTTTCTTGGTTATAATAAATCTATAAAAATTTGAAGAAAGGAGTATATGATTATTTATTTTTTCAAATAATCATTAATATAGTTATGGATAGACCTGAATATATTTTAAATGAAATCAATAAAGGAATAAAAATGGGAATGGATTCTATTTCGACAATTTCTGATAAAGTTACTGATTCAAATTTTAAAGATGATTTACAATATGAATATAATAAATATAATGAGATTTTAAATCAAGTTAATAATGAATTAGAAAAATATGATGAGTTTCCTAAAGAAGTTAATCCTGCTCAAAAAATGATGGGCTGGATTGATATTCAAATGAGTACTTTAAATGACCAAAGTAATTCTAAGATTGCTGAAATGCTACTTAAAGGTACTAATATGGGAATTATTGAAGGTGTAAAATTGTTGAATCATAATCAAGATAATGTGGAAAGTGTAAAAAACATTTTGAATAATTTTGTTAAATTTCAAGAAAATACTGTTGAAAGATTAAAAAAATACCTATAAATTATCTTATTTTCTACTTTTGTGACTTTGTCAAGTAAAGTGCTTAAGTTTATTCCCTTTAACTTATCCGCTTTATTTTACACTATCTCTTTAGTTTAGTTTTTAGTTCTAATTTTTTATACAGTTTTATAAAGTAACTAAAAAATTTATAAAAATCGTTTTAGAAATATACTATTATCTAAAACGATTTTTGCATTGTATTTTTTATATTGCCTTTTTATTATTTACTTTTCATAAAAAATTTTTCAATAGGAGTCTATACTTTTTAATTTATTATTTAATTTAAATCATTTATAAGTTTCTCCTAATATTTCAAAAAATCTTCTTCTTTTATCCTCTGATTCTTTTGTATCCCAAAATTCTATTTTTCCTTTTGTCATTTTTTCTTTTCTAATTTTTCCTTTTTCTAATACTCTTTTTAGATGTTCTGCAACATATGGTGCTCCATCAAAAAACTTAACATCACCTAAAATATATGCAATTTCACTTTTTATTAATGGATAATGTGTACATCCTAGTACAACATTTTTTACTTTTCCTACATATTCTTTTAAATTTTCTTCAAGATATTTTTTTATTTCTTTTTCTTTTCCTTCTTCTATTAAATCTGCTAAGCCGGTACATAACATTACATAAGTTTTATTATTGTTATATTCATTTAAAATATAATTAAATCTTTTGCTCTTAATCGTGCCTTTAGTTGCCATAATTAAAGTTTCTTCGTCATATGCATAGTCATGTACCATTTTATATGCTGGTTCTATTGCTATAATTGGTATTTCTTTATATTTACTTCTTAAAAATTTTGATGCTTCTGCACTTGCAGTGTTACAGGCTATAACAATTGCTTTACAATTTTTATTCACTAAAAAATTTGATATTTCATCACATCTTTTTATTATCTCTTCATTTGCTTTATCTCCATATGGATTATTTTTTGAATCGCTAACATAGATAATATCTTCATTTGGCAATATTTTTATTATTTCTTTTAAAACTGTTACTCCGCCTATTCCTGAATCGAATATTCCTATACTACCTTGATTTTTCATTTCACACTTCTCCATATATATTATACTATTTCTTCTTCATTATATATTAAAATAAATTTATTAGATTATCTTAATACCAATTATAAAAATTTATAACTTTTTATTAATAAGCATAATTTTTAAAATTTTTCGTTTTCATATTAAAATTCTTATACCATTTATACTATCTTATATAATTAGTTTTTATTTTTTCTTCGTTCTTTGGTTCTTCTATTCCCATTTTCTTACCTTGTTCTATACATTTTAATAGCCAGGCCATATTATTTCCTAAAGTTCTCATTGTTTGCATTCCTTCTTCATCTTGTACTACCTCTTCTGGATTATTTCCATGTACCATATTCCAATATTGACTTGTTACTATTGGCATATTACTCATAGCAAAGTATTTATTTATTTCGTCAAATGCTGCTGTTGCTCCACCTCTTCTACAACTTACTATTCCTGCTGCTACTTTGTTTGCAAATAACTTTCCTCTTCCATAAAAAGCTCTGTCCATAAAAGATGATAATTGACCTGATATTGCTGCAAAATGTACAGGACTACCAAATACAAATCCATCAGTTTCTGGAACTTTTTCTAAAAATTCGTTTACTTTGTCATCTATAAAGCATTTTCCCGTTTTTAAGCAACTTCCACATCCTATGCAGCCTGAAATAGCACTATTTCCTATCCACATTATTTCCGTTTCTATATTATTTATGTTTAACTGTTTTTCAACTTCCTTTAATGCAGTATATGTACAACCCTTTTCTTTTGGACTTCCATTTATTAATAGAACTTTCATTTTTAGTTACTTCCTTTCTCTTTTTAAGCCACAACATACATAGTTATAAAAGAATACTTCTCCCAAAATAATTTTTTATTGTTTATGATTATATAATTTTTATAAAAAATTAGTTTTGTTAAATTTATATTAATTAAAGTTCTTATACTTATAACTATATATATATTGTTTATTGCTAACTTAATATATCTAATTAAATTTATATAATAAATATAGACATTTTTATCTATATTCTATTCCAATATTGTTTTTACTGTTCCTTTCCCATTTTGTGATATTATTTCTAATATAGCTCCATTTACTATTGCAAGTTGTGGCTTTACATGACCTATATCAGCATCACATATTATTGAAATTTCTAAGTCTTGTAATGCTTCTTTTACTGAGTCATTAAAATTAATTTCATATTCTTCTCTTATAAATAGTGGTCTTCCAAATATAATACCATTACAATATTTAAAATATCCAGCATTTTTCATTTGCCATAAAGTTCTATATACTTCTGGTGTAGTCATTTCAAAGACTTCTAAAAACCATATTAAGCCATCTTCTTTATGTCTTTCTATATATTCATTAACTCTATCATATTTTGTTCCTATATATCCTTTTATACAATCTAAACAACCACCTAAACTTCTACCTTTTACTTGTATTTTTTCTTCCCCTTTTATATTTTTCCACTCTACTTCTTCTGTTAAATCATATGGTCTTGTTAATTCTTCAAAATCACTTCCTTTTCTTTGATTTTCAGCACTTTCTTTATTTTCTTTATTTTCTTTTTCTTCTAATTTATTTAGATGATTCTCATCATTTATTTTCTTTAAGTTAATTGCATTTTCTTCTTTATTATTTTTTAAATCTAGATTATCATTTTCTGAATTTTCATTTTCTATATTTTCTCTAAAATCAACTATTCTTTGATATTTCTCAAATGACTCTTGACAAATATTTTCTCCTGCTTCTATTTTTAGTGCATCAGTTAAATTTCTAAATAATGGCTTCTTTGCATAATCTTTTATAGTCTGACAATACATTGTAGGTACATCTAAAATTTTATTAAATAGAAAACTAATTCCTGTTATATCTGAATAGCCTTGTAGCCACTTAGGCTTTAAATTTTTTATTTCTTCAAAATTTAAGTAGTCAAAAATTTCAATTAAAAAATCTCCTCCTGCCGCAAATATAATAAGTTTTACCTCTTCATTTTTTAATAATTCCATAAATTCTTCCGCTCTTTGTTTTCCACTAGCGCTTCTTCCTTTATTTTCTTTTCTTACACTTTTTGTTTCTATTACTTTATATCCCATTTTTCTTAATTGATTTTCAGCTAATTCAAGTTGTAAAATATCTTCTATTTCTGCTATTCCTCCTGATGGTGCACATATTCCTATGGTATCTCCCTTTTTTAGTTTTTCTGGATAATTCATAATATACCTCTCTTTTTTAATCTTAAACAATTTTTATATTTTATATTATATATTCTCTTTTTACATAAATCAATGACTTTATCACAATTCAAATAAATTATTGTTACTGTATAATATTTCTTCTTGTAGAGTAGCTGAAAATAGTTGATAATTATGATTTTTTGTGATTTTGACGTTCGACTGGAATGAAGATTAGAATTGGTTAGGCTTTCGAATGAGGAATGCTCACGGTACCTGAAGTATGAAGGGGTCTGAGTGAGAGAGGCTCATTAGGAAGCCTTACCAATTCTTTCTGAATGAAA
>CAUWFY010000114.1:0-4696 GCA_963558115.1 uncultured Clostridia bacterium | reverse complement strand
TATATACCAAAAAGCAAAATATAGAAATATAAAAATAGGTACAATATATATACTTAATTCTATTTTTAAAGTTATCAATAAAACTGGAATTATTATTGTAATTATCACTAATATTATATTGTACAAAATCCCCTTATTTTTTATTTCTTTATAATTTTTAGTTAATATTACTGAAATACTATATTGTAGTAAATTTATCAAGTTAGAACTAAATATATTATATATACTTGCTCCCATTAATCCTTTAAAACTTGATATACTTACTGTTAAAAATTCAGGCACAGATGTTGCTATTCCTGTAATATTTCCAATAGTATGTGGTTTTAAATTCAAATTTTCGCTTAATTTTCTTAAAACTTTAACTAATATATATTTTGATATTACAACTATTAAAATCGAATATATAATAAATTTAATTATTTCAATTAACATATTTTATCTCCTTAACATAAGTAATTATTTTTTTATCTTTTTATTTATTAACTCAACTACTCTTTATCAAGTTATTTCATTAATAGATAATATTTTTTATTGTAGAGAAGCTGAAACTGGGTGATAATTATAACTTTTTTGGATTCTTGACGTTCGATTGGAATGAAGATTAGAATTGGTTAGGCTTTCGAATGAGGAATGCTCACGGTACTTGAAGTATGAAAGGGTCTGAGTGAGAGAGGCTCATGAGGAAGCCTTACCAATTCTTTCTAAATGGAATAAGTAGTCAAAAATCCAAAAAAGTTATAATTATCACCCAGTTTCAGCGGCTAATTTTAAAAAAATTGTCCAGTAAAATTATTCATAATTATTTTAACCAATTTGTTGCCAATTATTAGAAAATATTGTATAATAGCCATATTAATTGAATTAAAAAGGAGAGATTGATAATGACTCAAGTAAAAATCGGTCGTGTTTATCGTCATTTTAAAGGCAATTTTTATTTTGTAGAAAATGTTGCTTATGACTCGGAAACTAAGGAAAGAATGGTTGTTTATAAACCTTTATATTCAAGAGAAGATGGTAGAGCAATTTGGGTAAGACCTGAAAAAATGTTTTTAGAGGAAATTCCTGAAAGACCTGATAATATAACTGGTCAAAAAGTAAGATTTGAATTAGTTGAAGATATAGAAAAAAATTATATTCCTAACTAATAATTTATAATTTGTATATTTTATAAATTATATTATCCACTCCTCTACCAATAAAAATTTCAAGAAACAAATTGATTAATTAATTGGAGGTAAATAATGATAGATATTAAATTTTTAAGAGAAAATCCTGATTTAGTAAAGGAAAATATAAAAAAGAAATTTCAAGAACAAAAATTAGTTTTAGTTGACGAAGTTTTAGAACTTGATATAAAAAATAGAGAAGCTAAATTAAATGGAGATAATTTAAGAGCAGAAAGAAAATCTTTAAGCTCTCAAATTGGTGAACTTATGAAAGCTGGAAAAAAAGAAGAAGCTGAAAATATAAAAAAACAAGTTCAAGAAGTTAATTCAAAATTAGAAGAAAATGAAAAATTAGAAAATGAATATTCTGAAGAAATAAAAAATAGAATGATGAAAATCCCAAATATTATGCATTCTTCAGTTCCTATTGGTAAAGATGATAGCCAAAATGTTGAAATCCAAAAATATGGAGAACCAATAGTTCCTGATTATGAAATTCCTTTTCACGGAGAAATTTTAGAAAACCTTGGTGGACTTGATTTAGATAGTGCTAGAAGAGTTGCTGGAAATGGTTTTTATTATTTAATGGGAGATATTGCAAGACTTCATTCTGCTGTTTTAACATATGCTAGAGATTTTATGATTAATAAAGGATTTACTTATTGCATCCCACCTTATATGATTAGATCTGATGTCGTAACTGGTGTTATGAGTTTTGAAGAAATGGATGCTATGATGTATAAAATTGAAGGAGAAGATTTATATTTAATTGGTACAAGTGAACACTCTATGATAGGTAAATTTAAAGACCAAATATTAAGAAAAGAAGATATACCATATAATATGACTTCATACTCTCCTTGTTTTAGAAAAGAAAAAGGTGCTCATGGAATTGAAGAAAGAGGAGTTTATAGAATCCATCAATTTGAAAAACAAGAAATGATTGTAGTTTGTGAACCAGAAGATAGTTGGGAATGGTATGATAAAATGTGGTCATATACAGTTGAATTCTTTAGAAGTATGAATATTCCAGTAAGAACTTTAGAATGTTGCTCTGGCGACTTAGCAGATTTAAAAGCAAAATCTTGTGATGTTGAAGCTTGGTCTCCTAGACAACAAAAATATTTTGAAGTTGGAAGCTGTTCTAATTTAACAGATGCCCAAGCTAGAAGATTAGGAATTAGAATTAAGGGTGAAAACGGAAATTACTTTGCTCATACTTTAAATAATACTGTTGTAGCTCCACCTCGTATGCTTATTTCTATTGTAGAAAATAATTATCAACCTGATGGTAGTGTTATAATTCCTGAAGTTCTAAGACCTTATATGGGTGGATTAGAAAAAATTGAATTAAAGAAATAAATATTATATCTAAAATAAATAAAAAATATAAAGAATTTATACAAGTATAGCTATTTCTAAATTTTTCAATATAGATATGCTTGTATAAAACTTTTTAAAATGTAATAATATTAAAAATTTTTAGACCAAATAAAAATATAGTAAGGAGTTATCAAATGAATATTAAAAATCCGAAATTTGAAATATCAGCAGTAGGCCCAAAACAATACCCTAAAAATAATTTACCTGAAATTGTTTTAGTAGGTAAATCTAATGTTGGAAAATCTAGTTTTGTAAACACAATGATTAATAGAAAAAAATTAGCTAGAACAAGTAGTGAACCTGGTAAAACTCGTCAAATTAATTTTTATAATATAGATGATTTGTTTTATTTCGTTGATTTACCTGGTTATGGTTATAGCAAAATGTCTAAAAAAGAACAAGAACAAGTAGGAAAATTTATTGAAAATTATCTTTTCCATAGAAAAGAAATTTCTTTGATTATATTTTTAATAGATATTAGACATTCTCCTACAAGTAATGATAAGTTAATGTATAATTATATCATTTCTTCTGGTTTACCTTGTTTAATTTTAGCTAATAAAGCTGATAAAATTGCTATTACTAAGGTAGATGATACTGTAAAAGCTTTGCAAAAAGAACTTAATCCTATTGGAGATATTCCTACTTTGCCATTTTCTTCTGAAAGAAAAATCTATAAGGATGATGTGTGGAATTTTATTACTCCTTATATTGGTGCTGAAGAAATTTAATCTTTAATAAATTCAAACTTTAAAAAATTATATATTTTAATAATTTTATAAGTTCAAAAAGACTGTTCCTAAAATATTTATATATTTTTGAACAGTCTAAAAATCTTATTTAGTTACAACAACATTTGCATTTTTTCTCTTTTTTTCTACAACATACCAATAATATTAAAGTTAATATTAGAAGTAAACCTAGAACTATTGCTAATACTATAATCGAAGGTAATGCTACAAATATTCTACTTGCTAAAGCAATACCTATTATTATACCTATTACTAAAGTAAATGCTGCTAATAATATAGTTGCTACTATATATAAACAATTTCTTTTTTTGTAGCACTTTTCTTCTCTATTGTCATAACAATATATCTTTTCTTGTGGCTCCATAAAAGTCACCTCCAATATAGTATCTTGTTTGATACTATACTATATTATATGTCGAATTTTGAATTTAGTTCCTTTACTTTTAGCTATAATATCTATTTCTTTACTTATTATATATATATAAGTCTTATATAGAACGAAATAAAAGTTTAGAAAAAATACACTTTATATAATAATATTTTCTTTACTATATAAAGTGTATTTGATTTATTTTATAGTTCTTCAGCTTTTTTCTCTATTTTAGTAATTGCTTTCTTCGCCTTTTCTCTAGGCAAAATAACAACATGTCCACAACCTAGGCATTTTAATTTAAAATCTACACCTATTCTTGTTATTTCCCATAATTTACTTCCACATGGGTGTTGCTTTTTAGTTCTTACAATATCTCCAATATTATACTCCATAACTTTAATCCTACCTTTTTTATGTTTTACTTGAACTTATTGTTATTTTTATTTATTTATTTTTTATTTTTATATTTTAAATATTAAATTTTTTAATAGATGATTACATTTTCTATTTTTACATTTTTATCTGCTTATCTTTTATTTTCACTTTTTATTTGCAATTACTTTATTGCTTTTTTTAATCTTTTTTCTATACTTTCTTTTCCCAAAACTTCCATTATCTCATACATATCTGGTGTATTTGTTCTTCCTGTTAATGCTACTCTTATAACTGTACTTACATCACCAACATGAGCTTTATATGCTTCTGGATTTGCTTTAAATTCTTTTACTTCTTTTGCATATCCTAATTCACCTGATAATTCTTTTATTTTATCAAACCATTCTTGTTTATCATCGTTTTCGTTGTAATATTTTTCTAAATAAAGTGCTAATATTTTATTAATATCTTCTTTTTCACTTATAACTTGATATGGATATTCTTGTTCTTTATTTAAAAATTTATCATCATACATATATTCAATATTTTCTTTTACTTCTGACCATTTTGAAATATCTTTTCTTGGCTTTTTATTTCCTCTTTCTATTGAGAATATTTTTAAAGCATATTCTTTATTTTCTAACATT
>CAUWFY010000113.1:0-4715 GCA_963558115.1 uncultured Clostridia bacterium | reverse complement strand
AGATTCATTAAATGCTGCCGTTTCAACAGGAATAATAATATTTGAAGTATTAAAACAAAAAATGAATTAATTTTAGGAGGGGTACATATGATAATGCCAAAAAAGAAAAGAATGTTAATGACAGCTATTGTAATAGCAGTTGTAATAGTTATTATAGCTATTATTACATGTGTAGTTTTATATATGACTACAGATTTATTTAAATCAAATAACAGATTATTTGCAAAATATGCAAATTTAACTTTTTCAAATATACATTTATTGTTTAATGATGACAATATGAACGAGATGCAACAAGTTTTTCAAAATAATAAATATGAAGTGACTTCAAAAACTAGTGTGAATTATAAAGAAGGTAATAATGAAGAAAATGCTATAAATAATCTCAAACTTGTAGTAAATGGAAAAGTAGAAAAAAGTCAAAATTATGATTATCAAGATATATCTTTGAAAAATAAGAATGATGAAAAATTATATGGCATAGAATATTTAAAAAATAATAATAGATATGGAATAAGATTCAATGGAATTCAACAATTTGCAACAGAGAAACTTAGTGAAAGCAATGAGAAAAAAGAAGGCAGTTTATTAAGTTCATTAGCTGTAACTTCAAATAAAGAAAATGAAATTAATATATTGAATTTTATTTCAGATATGAGTATTAGAAATACGAAACTTGAATTAACAGAAGAAGAAAATATAAAACTACAAAATAAATATGCTAATATTTTATTAAAAAGTGTAACGAAAGATAATATTTCAAAGAAAAAGAATGCAATTATTGCAATAGATGATAAAAAAATAAGTACAAATGCATATACAATGACTTTAACAAAAGAACAGTTAAATAATATACATATAGAAATGTTAAAACAATTAAAACAAGATGATATTGTACTTGCTAAAATACAAAAAATAGATGAATTAATTCATCAATATAATGTTATGTTAAATAAAAAAGAAGAAGAAACTTCATATAAAGACAAATTTATAAAAGAAATAGAGGAAGAAATAGAGGAAATACAAAATACAAATGTTGGAAGCGATACAAGAAAAATAACTGTATTTGAAAGTGATATGCAACCTATTGGTATACAAATAGAGGCTAATGAATATGCTATATCAATAACAACTATTAAAAATGAAAATAAGCTAAGCTATGAATATTTAAAGAAAAAGAATACAGAAAAAGAAAACTCAATTAATTTTAAGGTGGAAAAAACATCTAATATAAACGATGATAGTATTAATATAGAATATAATACAGTAAAAGATGATGTAAAAACTACAAATAAATTTGCCAAAAATATAAAATTTGATAAAGACATTGCTAAAACAACATTTGAATTGACACGAAAGAACCAAAATGCTGAAATAAAAGTAAATTCTCAAAAAGAAGAAAAAATAGTAAATGAATTTAAAGATGAAATTAAATTTGACAATAAAAATAGTGTTGCTATAGATGATATTAATCAAGAACAAAAGAATAATATTAATAATATTATGAAAGAAGTAAATGCTAAACAAGTAGATAAAGTTTTTGAGGTGGTTTCAAGAGAAACAATTGAAAAGGTATTAGAAAAATTAGAATTGAAAATGGAAGAAGCAGATGAATTATTAGGAGAAGGATTTATAAGTGAAACAGAACGTAATAGATTTAACTCTAATTTTGAATTTTATGAAGGAGAAAAAATTCCAAAAGAAAATATATTAAAATTAATAGATGTTGCTAAAAATAATTTAGAAGATGTTAGAGTTACAAAATATAAAGAACAAAAAAGTTCTTCTGATAAAGATAAAGTTCCAGAACCTGAAGAATATAAAATAACTATAAAAAGAAATAATTCAAATATAAGTTTAGCTAATAATTTAATTACAAATATCCAAAATTCAAAAGATAAAGAATATAATGTAAGAATTGAATACAGTCAAGAAACGGGATTAGTGGAAAGTATTTTAATAAATGTAACTAAGTAAATTAAAAAATAATACTTTAAAATTTATGATATAGTCTGTGACACTTAAGGTTTGGTGTTACAGACTTTTATATGTTATTTGTAGTTTTTCTACAATAAAAAATATTTATCTAGGAACAAAAAATGAAAATTTAAAAAATGTCTAAAATCAATACATAAAAATTTATTGCATAATAAAATTAATAATGGTATAATTTAAACATAGTAAATACATGAAATTGAGTAAAATGTATATAATAGCATAAATAAAAAAGAAAGAAAAAATTAAAATTTTTATAGGTATAAAATATGTTTGATGTAATTATAATAGGTGCAGGTCCAGCAGGAATATCAACAGGGTTATATACAAAAAGAGCAAATTTAAAAATAATGATAATATATCAAAATGATTCAAACCTAGAAAAAGCAGAATTAATAGAAAACTATTATGGTTTTTCAAATGGTATAACAGGAAAAGATTTATATAAAGAAGGAATTAACCAAGCAAAAAATCTAGGAATAGAATTAAAAAACGAAGAAGTTATTAATATAAAAATGAAGGAAAATGGATTTGATATAATAACTGACAAAAATGAATATAAAACAAAAAATATAGTATTAGCAACAGGAAATAAGAAAAATGTACCAAAAATAAAAGGAATACAAGAATTTGAAGGAAGAGGAATAAGTTATTGTGCGGTTTGTGATGGTTTCTTTTATAGGAATAAAGATATTGCAGTAATAGGAAATGGAAAATATGCAATTTCAGAAACTAATGAATTAATAAATTTAGCAAATCAAATTACAATTCTTACTGACGGAGAAAAAGCACCAGAATTTAGAGCAGATAATGTAAAAATAGATACAAGGAAAATAGAAGAAATACAAGGAGAAAAAAGAGTAGAACAAATAAAGCTTGAAGATAATACAATAATAAAAACAGATGGAATATTTGTAGCAAAAGGAGTAGCTGGAAGTAATGAATTTGCTAAAAAATTGGGTATAATAACAAATAAAGATAAAATTGTTGTGAATGAAAAAATGGAAACAAATATACCGGGAATCTATGCTTGTGGAGATTGTACAGGAGGAGTTTTGCAAATTTCAAAAGCTGTTTATGAAGGTACAAAGGCAGGATTAGAAATAATAAAAAGAGTTAAACAAAATGGATTATAAAATGATTTTATAATGAATTAGATGTAAAATAAAAAAATGTTGTATACGGAAAAATCTTAAAGATGGTTAAGACAGAAGATGATTTCCCTATACAATAAAAAGGGGAAGAAAAATAAAATATAATTAAATAATTTTAATATTAAAATTATTATTATAAAAAAATTTAAAAATTATAACAATTTATATTAGGAGGTAAAAAAATGAGTGTTTTAAAAATTAATGAAGGAAATTTTGAAGAGGAAGTTTTAAAATCAGAAAAGATGGTTTTAATAGATTTTTATGCTGATTGGTGTGGACCATGTAGAATGATGTCACCAATAATAGATGAAATTGCAGAAGAGTTAAAAGAAAGTGTAAAAGTTGGAAAAATTAATGTAGATGAAAATCAAGAATTAGCAATTAAATATGATGTAATGAGTATCCCTACAATTATAATATTTAAAAATGGAATGCCAGTAAAAACGTTTTTAGGAGTAACAGATAAAAATGAAATATTAGAAAACTTAAAATAAGTAATGTAGGTGGTGATAGTAAATGGAACAAATAGAGTTTTTAGCAACTGATGGAATTATATTAGAAGGAATATTATATAAAACTAAAGAAAAAACTAATAAAGTGATTTTGGCTGTTCATGGTATGAGCTCTAATTGTATGAAAAAAAGAGATAGAGTAATATCTAAAAAAGCAAATGAAAATAATATAGATTATTTTTGCTTTAACAATAGAGGAAGCGAATTAGTGAAATATACAAGAAGAAATATAAATGGAAAAAAAGAAAAATTCATAATGGGAACATCTTTTGAAGATGTAACAGAAGGATATGAAGATATAGTAGGAGCAATGATAAAACTAAAAGAATTAGGTTATGAAGAAATATATTTACAAGGTCATAGCCTAGGTTGTACTAAAATAGTATATTCATATAATGAATTAAAAGAAGAACAAGATGATTTAATAAGTATGATAAAAGGAGTAATTTTATTATCATTAGTTGATATTCCTCAAACTTTAAAATTTTATCTAAGAGAAAATTTTAATAAATATTTAGAATATGCAGAAGAACAAGAAAAACAAGATAATAAAGATAAATTAATGCCAAAAGAAGCCTTTATACATCCTATAAGTGTAAAAACTTTTCTAAGATATGCACGAGATAATAAAGAAATAGACTTTGCAGGCTATGGAAGAGATACAAAACTTGAAAAACTAAATAATATTGATGTTCCATTATTTATGAGATGGGGAAATGACAATGAAATGATATTACAAAGAGCTGAAGAATTAGTTGATATGGTAAATAATATAATAAAAAATGAAAATAAAGATATAGACTATATTGATGGAGCAAATCATGGTTATGAAAATAAAGAAGAAGAATTAGCTGAACAAATTATTAAATTTATAATATAGGAAAATATAAAAATGGAGGAATTTCCTTAATTGGAGGAATGTAATATGAAAGATAAAAAAGTATTAATAATTTCCATAACATTAATTGTAGTAATAGCTATAGCAATGATTGTAGGAATTGTTATAGGAAATATGCCAAAAGAAAAGCCAGAAGAAGTTTTAAATAAATATTTT
>CAUWFY010000112.1:0-4726 GCA_963558115.1 uncultured Clostridia bacterium | reverse complement strand
GCATTTTTTGAAAAGACAGGGGGGAATGTAATTGAGTAAGTTAATAAAAAATGAGTTAATAAAAATATTTAAGAAAAAGACAATATATATTGCACTTATAGCAGTATTATTACTTTTAATATTTATGAATTGTATATTAAAATTTTCAGGTTCTAATAGTAATGAGATATATGCATATACTGAAGAACAAATGGAGTATCTAAAAGAAGATTTATCAAAACTAGATCCTAAAAAAAGTAGTGACACAAGTATGTATATAGAGCTAAAGTCAACAATTGATACAAATGAACTAATGCTAAAATATTCAAAAGATGCGTGGCAAAGAGAAATAATAGAAAACAATATTTCAACATACATTCAACAAAAAAATACTTATGAATATGGTGCAGATAAAGATAATGCAAAGGTAGAAGAACTAAACGAAATAATAAATAAGTTAATATTAAAGCTAAATCAAGATGACTGGAAATACTTTGCAAATGAAGAATTAGATTTAGCAAATAAGAATCTACAAGAATTAGAAGAACAAAAAGTAAAGACAAATGACAAACAATTATTAAAAAATTTAGAAGTTCAAATAGAAAATGCTAAAATAGATAAAGAAGTTGCAGAATACAGAATAAATGAAGAAATTAAATATGGAAATGATTACCTAAATAAAGCATTAACTAGATATAAAAATTTATCACAAGATTTAATACAACTTGAAATAGAAAATAAAGATAAAGAAAATGTAGAATTTTTAACAAAGCAACAATATAATGAAAGCTTAGAGCAAAAAGAAATAAATAAATACATTTTAGAAAACAAAATTGATGTTAATAAAAATGATAGTCTAAAAGGCATATTAGAAAATTTCTATAATCAATTTGGAATATTTATATTAGCAGTAATAATAATGGTTTCAGCAACAATTGTAAGTGACGAATTTAATAAAGGAACTATAAAATTATTATTAGTTAAGCCATATTCAAGAACTAAAATATTATTAGCTAAATTTTTAACAACTGTTATTATGACAGTATTTATAATAGCAATAACAATTTTAATGCAAGTTTTAATAGGTGGAATATTATTTGGATTTGATAGCTTATCACTTCCAGTAATAGAATACAATTTTAATACAAATTCTATACAAAGTATTAATGTATTTGTATATTTAGGAATTCAAACTTTAGCACAGTTACCAATGATTATATTACTTTCAACATTAGCATTTGCAATAAGTACAATATTTTCTAATAGTGCTTTAGCAATTATTATTTCACTTTTAGGATATATGGCAAATTCAGTTATAAATCAATTAGCAATTATGTATAACTTAGGATTTATGAAATATTTTGTTACAATGAATTGGGATTTAAGTCAATATTTATTTGGAGGATTACCTTATATGGAAGGAATGACTTTTATCAGCTCTATTTTGATAAACATTGTATATTTCCTAATTTTGATTATTCCTACAGTAATAATATTTAAAAAGAGAAATATAAAAAATATATAGAAAAATAAACTAGCCAAAGATATAAACTTATAATCTAGGCTAGTTTTAATTTAAAATTAATAGTATATAAATCGCTAGTAACTTTTTAATGTATGTGAAATTAACAATTACATTAAAAATATAAATATTATTAAATTGAATCTAAAGCAATTTTAATCATATTATCAAGATTTCTTTCTCTTTGTTCAGGAGTAGCAATTTCTTTTATAAATTTTGAATCAACAACGCTCATTAAGCAAGATGCATTTTTATTTAACATTTTAGCAACATAGAACAAAGAAAAAGCTTCCATTTCAGCACTTACAGGATTAAAATCATCAGGAACTCTAGCTAAGAACTTATTAACATCTGTCATATAAACATCAAAACAATCTGTACAAACAGTATTTCCACAAGTAATTGGTATATTATTTTTTAAAGCAGATTGCTTTAATTTTTCATTTAATTCTTTACTAGAATCTGCAATATGGCAATTATCATTATTTAAAGTAAAAGCAAAATTACTTTCACTAAAAGCAGAAGTAGAAAGAATAATATCAAATAGTTTTAGCTCAGGTTTATAAGCTCCACAAGAGCCAATTCTAATAATATTATCAACATTATAAAATTTGAACAATTCATAAGAATAAATTCCCATACTAGGCATACCCATACCAGAAGCCATAACAGTAACTCTTTTTCCTTTATAATTCCCTGTAAAGGCATACATTCCTCTAACCTGATTAACTAACTTACAATCCTCTAAAAATTTTTCAGCAATATATTTAGCACGAAGAGGATCTCCTGGCATTATTACAGTTTTAGCAATATCTTCGACATTTGCTTCATTATGTGGTGTAGACATAGATAAAAACCTCCTTTTTAATTTAAATTTAGTATAGCAATAAAATAAAAAAATTACAAGATTAATATTCTAATAAAAAAAGGTTATTTTTACTTATTGTATATGGAAAAATTCTATATAATGTCAAGATAAAAACTGATTTTTCGATACAATAAAAAAACAAAAAAACATAGTAAAAGTTCATTTAAAAGAGAAAAATAAAGATAGATATAGAAAAAATGTAAAAATATGTAATAACTGAAGTTGAAAAGAATAAAAAGAGATGTTAAAATATAAACATTAAATCTAATTCTTTTATAGATTTAATAAAATTTCTTTCAAATTTTTTTCTTTCAAAATCTAATTTTAAATTCAAAAATTTTAAAATCAGAAAAAATTAAAATCTAAACTAGGAGGTGATAATATGGAATCAGAAGAAATGTATAACAAACTTATGGAACAAATGAAAAATATGCAAGAACAAATGACAAATATGCAACAACAAATGACAGGAATGCAACAAGAAATGACAGGCATGAAAAAAGAAATGACAGGTATGCAACAACAAATGACAGGTATGCAACAAGAGATAACAGGTATCCAGCAAGAGATGACAGGTGTAAAAAAAGGAATGACAGGAATGCAAAAGGAAATGAAAAATATGAAAAAAGGAATGTCGAAACTAGAACAAAAAATGTCAAATATGAAACACGAAATAATAGAAAAAACTGATAGAATAGAAAGAAAAGTAGATAGCATTGATGAAAAATTAGGAAGTACAATAAATTCTAATATAGCACAAATTCTTAATAAACAATCAGATATGAATTATAAATTAGACAATGTAAATAGAGATTTTGAAAAAAATGATTTTGAGCACAAAAAATTTGATTATGAAATTGCAAATTTAAAAAGAAAATGCAGATAAAGAAATGATTTATGTAAGAGTAATATAAAATGTAGATACTTTTATAAGAAATAAAAACCTTCTTATAAAAGTATTTTTTGTTGTTTGATATTATATAAAATCTGTTTAACGAGTTTTTGTATAAAATAAAATAAAACAAAATAAAATTATATTTATTTGCTATGTAAAAATAGGTAGAATATAAAATTTAAAAAATCACAAAATAATTATATAAAATAAATTTTTAAAAAACTTGTAAAAAGATATATTAAATAGTATAATTATTTTGTTAAAAAATATACAAAAAATAAAATAAAAAATGAAAGAAGGAACAAAATGGCAAATAAAAAAGGAAATAAAAAGAATACCGGTCTAAAAGTATTTGGCATTATAGTATTAATATTAATAATAATTTTAATTGCAATTATTGGAGGAACATATTGGTTTGTAAATAACAAATTATCAAAAATGCAAACAATAGATATAGATGAAAAAGAATTAAGTGTATCAACACAAGCAGAGCAAAATTTAGCAGATTATAGAAATATAGCACTATTTGGAATAGATAGTAGAGATAGCAGTTTAGGGAAAGGTAACAGAAGCGACTGCATAATAATAGCAAGTTTAAACAACAAAACAAAAGAAGTAAAATTAATATCAGTATATAGAGATACTTTTATGAAGATAGAAGGACATGGACTAGATAAAGTCACTCATGCATATTCATATGGTGAAGCACCATTGGCAATAAAAACATTAAATGAGAACTTGGATTTAAATATAAAAGAATTTGTTACAGTAAATTTTGATGCAGTGGCAGATGCAGTAAATGCACTAGGTGGAATTACAATAGATGTTGAGCAAAATGAAATACAATATATTAATAATTATATTAAAGAAACTTCAAGAGTTACAGGACTAAAAACTGAAAAAGTAACAAAACCAGGAAAACAAACTTTAGATGGAGTACAAGCAGTAGCATATTCAAGAATTAGATATACAGAAGGTGGAGATCAAAAGAGAGCAGAAAGAATGAGAACAGTTATAGAAGCTATGGTAGAAAAGATAAAAACAAAAAGTATAAGCGAAATAAATACATTTATAGATACAATGTTACCAGAAATATATACTAATATAAAAGTAAGTGATATGTTTGCACTTTTACCAAGTTTAGCTAATATAAAAGTCACAGAAAGTATAGGATGGCCATATGAAACAAAAGGAATTACATTAGATAGATGGTATGGAATACCTGTAACATTAGAAAGTAATGTAAAAAGATTACACGAAGAAGCTTTTGGAGAAAATGATTATACTCCATCAGATAAAGTGAAAGAAATAAGTAAATCAATTATGCAAAAAACAAGTTATGGTAAATAAGTTTTTATACAACAAAATATGAATGGAGGTTATCTAAAAGATATACTTCCATTTTGCAAGAAGAGGAAATAAAAATGCAAAAAAATGTATTAAGAGGAATTTTAATAGTTTT
>CAUWFY010000111.1:0-4852 GCA_963558115.1 uncultured Clostridia bacterium | reverse complement strand
TTATATTATATCATAAAAGGTATTTTCTAGTTTACACAAAATTTCTTACAGTCCCAAGAACAGAAATACTCAAAATTAAAAAGTTATTTTAAAAGTAGAGAGTAAAAAAAGAGTATCTTAACGACTTTAGACGTTAAGCGGGAAATTTTACTTATTGATAAGCTCATTCAAGCAAAAATCGTTGGCAAAGGAATTTGCCAACGATTTTTGCTTTAGAGTTAACATAAAATTATATCTTTACTTATTTGTTTTCACATACTCATCTACTAAGTTGATAAGTTCTTCAGCAGTTTCTATTTGAGCTTCCGTTGCTTCTGGTTTGGCAATAAACTCATCATCATAATCACTATCTTCTCTTATTCTTTAGACATTCTAGACTTCACTTAAAACAACTCCTTCTTTTTGAATATTCATATAAAATGGCAATGCTTCTAACCAATAATTAAACTTATCTATATTTTTAACTAAAGGAGATAACATTATGTCAAAATCATTTTCTTCTTCAATATCGTATGCCATATCTGAAATTTTAACAAAATACTCATACATCTCATCTTCTGAAAGATTAGTTAAAATCATAATATCTATGTCAGAACTTTTATTATAATCACCACGAGCATATGAACCATAAAGTATTATTTTTTTTAATCTATTTCCTAGTATTTTTTTTACACCATTTATAAATTCGTCAATAATATTATTAATATTCATAGGTAAATTTGGCATGTTAATTCTCCTTTCTTATTTATTTTAAATAATATGCTCTCATAATGTTTACAGTTTCTAAAATAATTTACATTATTATTATAGTATTTTTAATTTTAAAAATCTACAAATTAGCTAAATATTTTATTTTATTTGCTAACAATTCTACTTGTCTCATAATAAATTTATTAATAACATTCTACATTTGGTTTTATTTTGGTAGTTTTTAATAATATGAAATTTAATGAGAATTTATAAATAATATTTCAAATTTTTATATTAAAATTTATTTTCCCAAAAGTTAAAACATAAATATTGTCGAACAATGTCAAAAAGTTTTTATTGACATATTATAACAAATAATGTATAATAATGGAAAAAGAAAAAGAGGTTAAAATGTTTTTTAAATTAATCGTATTTATATCAATATATTTTTTTATCAGGAAATTAATTATAAATATTTTATCAAATAAATTCCAAAAAGAAATGAAATAATAATTAAGCAAGAAACATAATAATTAAAATATATGCAAATCAATGCAACTGTAATTAAATATAAAAAAATAATAAAAAAAATTAATAAAAATGATTAACTTTTAAATAATTAAATAGTAACTAATCTTGTAGAGGAAATAAATCCCCCTAAAAAATAAAGATAATATACGCCCCTATATTTATAAAAATTTATTTCTATTATTTCCTCTACAAAAAATATATAAATAATTAACGATGATAAGTTTCCCCATTAGAAATTTTAAAAGCTCTAAAAAGTTGTTCTAATAAAAATACTCTAATTAATTGATGAGGAAATGTCATTTTTGAAAAACAAATTTTTAAATTAGACTTTTGTAATAAATCTTCGGTTAAACCTAATGAGCCACCAATTATAAAAGTTAAATTACTAGTTTCTAAAGATAGTGTATCTATTTTTTTAGAAAACTCTTCAGATGTAAATTCTTTTCCTTTTAAATCCAAACAAATAACATAAGAATCTTTTTTTATATGACTTAAAATTTTATTACATTCTTTTGTTTTTATTTCTAAGGAAATATTTTCATTTAATTTATCTGGGATTTTTTCGTCAGATAATTCAATAATATTTAATTTACAATATTTACTTAGTCTTTTTGAATATTCATCTATTGCAGCTTTTAAATATTTTTCTTTTATTTTTCCAATACATATAATATTTATTGATAACATCTTATTTCTCCTTATAAAATTGTTAATATTAAATTAATATATAATATATAATTTTAATTTAATTTATTTTATTTAAATTTATTTAGCAATAAAATAAATAAATTACAAATAAATAAATTAAAATAATAAAATAATAAAATAAAATTAAAATTAATAATAAAATAAATTATTTTAATTTAATATAATATTAAAATAAGGAAACATGAAAATTCACATTTCCTTTATATTTTAAACCGTAATTAATTTACTATGACAATCTCTATTAGCAACAGATAAGTTCAACGAATTCTCATTATAATTATTTGCAATTAATTCATCAACAACTGTTTTATATGCAAGTTCAGGAAAATTGCTTTCCTTACTTAAATGACCTAGCATCGCTTGCCTTAAACCAGATTTTAATAAATAAGCAATAGTTTTTCCAGCCATTTCATTTGGTAAATGACCAGTAGGCCCTGCAATTCGTGATTTTAACATAAACGGATATGATGAACATTTTAAAACTTCAGGATCATAGTTAGATTCTAAAAGTACAAATTGACTTTCTTCTAAGTTTTTCAAAATGTCATTTGTCATATGTCCAATATCTGTTGCAATACTTATTTTTTTATCTTCATTTAAAATAGTAAATCCACAAGGGTTAGCTGCATCATGAGGAATTGAGAATGGATTTATATCTAAATCACCAATTGAAAATTTTTCTGAAACTTTAAAAGTATTTAAATTTTTTTCAGAAATTTTATCTTTTTGTTTTGGCATTGCATCTAAAGTTTCTTGATTTACAAAAACAGGTAAATCAAATTTTTTAGAAAATGTTCCTAAACCTTGAACATGGTCTAAATGTTCATGTGTTACTAAAATTCCGTCAATTGATTTTGGTTCAATATCTAATTCATTTAAAGCTTTTTCTATTTTTTTACTACTAACACCAGCATCTACTAGTATTTTTGTATTTTCTGTTTTTATAAATAAACTATTTCCACTACTACCACTATATAAACTACAAAAATTAAGCATAATGTTTCTTCTTTCCTTTGTTACTCATTAACTCTTTTGATATTTGCACCTATTTTTCTAAATTTTTCTTCGATATTTTCATATCCTCTATCAATATGTTCTAAATTATATATTTCTGTTATACCTTCAGCAGCAGTTCCTGCGATAACTAGGGCGGCCCCTGCTCTTAGGTCAGTAGAATAAACTGGTGCACCTTGCAATTTTTTTACACCTTCAAAAAATGCTGTTTTTCCTTGTGCTGTTATTTTTGATCCCATTTTATTTAATTCATCAGTATATTGGAATCTTGAATCCCAAATGCTTTCTGTTATAATGCTTGTACCATTAGCAAGTGAAAGAACTACACCCATTTGAGGTTGTAAATCTGTAGGAAATCCTGGGTAAGGAAGAGTTTTTATATTTGCTTTTCCAGGTCTTTTATTACACCAAACTCTTATACTATCACCATTATCTTCTACATTTCCACCGATTTCTATTATTTTTGCTGTTATTGATTCTAAGTGCTTTGTAATACAATTTTTGATAAGCAAATCTCCTTTAGTTGCAACGGCTGCAAGCATAAATGTTCCAGCTTCTATCTGGTCAGGAACAACAGAATATGTAGCATTTCCATGTAATTTTTCTACTCCATTTACTTTTATCACATCTGTTCCTGCACCTCTTATGTCAGCACCCATTGTATTTAAAAAGTTTGCAACATCTACTATATGAGGTTCTTTTGCAGCATTATCTATAATTGTAGTTCCTTTTGCAAGAACAGCAGAAAGCATAACATTAATGGTAGCTCCAACTGAAACAACGTCCATATATATAGGGCAACCTTTTAATTTTTTTGCTTTTGCATAAATTTTCCCTTTTTCTACATTAACATCTGCACCCAATAACTCGAAACCTTTTATATGTTGATCAATAGGTCTTGCACCTAATTTACAACCACCAGGCATTCCTACTTCTATTTCACCTTTTCTGCTAAGCATTGCACCAATAATATAGTAAGATGCTCTAAATTTACTAGTTAAATCAAGAGGTGCTTTTGTTGTTGTTATATTTGATGTATCAACAGTGATACTATTTGGTGTATTCCAAGTAATTTTAGCACCTAATTTTTCTAATATTTCACAAGAAATTTTTATATCACTTATATTAGGTAAATTTTCTATTGTACAAACACCATCAATTAAAAGAGTAGCTGGTAATATTGCAACTGCTGCATTTTTTGCTCCACTAATTACTACTTCTCCTTTAAGAGGTGTTGGTCCTTTAACTACTAATTTTTCCAATAATATTACCTCCAAAATATGTTTATTTGCTAAGTTTAAGATTAGAGTATATTATAACACTCTAACACATATTAAAATATAACATAAAGTTAAAAGTATTGCAACTATTTTTTTGCAGTAATTAGACCAGTATTATTGAAAAATTCCAATAATTTGAATTTAAACTTAATATTCTTATCAGAGGTGTCTGAAACTATCGAAAATTCTTCATCAGTTAGGTTCTCATTAAGTAATTCTTTAGATTCTTCAGGAACAATTCCTGAGGATACATCTACAAAACATAATGGGGGAAACATAACACACCACCAATTTTGACCTTGGGCTTTACCTATTTCAACTCTTAAAGCATCATAAAAACCAGAAGGAAGAGATATATCACCATATGTTTTAGTTGGAAATTCGAAATTTCCTATATTTATATTAACCTCATAATTATATCCTTCATTATGAATTGTATCTAAAGCAATTTGCTTAAAATTATTTTTGTTTTTTTCTACTAAATTAATTGCTTCTTCTTTATTAGAACAATTATTACAGATAGAATTCATATAATTTAATAAATTATCTCTAACTTTATATTTTAAATCTTGATCTTCTTTAGAATCACTATTAGCAAGGACATGCAATCTAAATACACTATTAGAGAT
>CAUWFY010000110.1:0-4883 GCA_963558115.1 uncultured Clostridia bacterium | reverse complement strand
AAAAATCACAATTTTTCTTTACTTTTTCGCTTATTCCTGAGCCTTCATTTCCAATCACTATACCAATTGGACCGAGTTAAATCTTGATTATAATAGTATTTATCTGTATTTAAATCTGTACCACATATCCATAGCCCTTTTTCTTTAAGTTTATTTATTGCATCTGTTATATTATTTACTCTTGCAATTTTCATATGTTCTACAGCTCCTGCTGAAACTTTGTTTACTGTACTATTTACAGTTGCAGCTCTTCTTTTAGGTATTATAATTCCGTGAACTCCTGCTGTTTCTGCTGTTCTTATAATTGAGCCTAAATTATGTGGATCTTCTATACCATCTAATATTAATACAAAAGGATCTTCTTTTCTTTTATTCGCTTCTTCTAATATATCTTCTAGTTCGCAATATTCAAATGGTGGCACTATTGCAATTACTCCTTGATAATTTTGAGTTTGTGCCATTTCTTGCATTTTCCTTTTTTCTTTTTCTACTATTACTATCCTTTTTTCCCTGGCAATTGCTATTATCTTGTGGATAGACCCATGTTTTTCACCTTTTTCTATAAATATTTTATTTATGTCTTTTCCACTTTCTAATAATTCTAGCACTGAATTTCTTCCTTCAATTTGATCATCATAGCTTTTCTCTCTTTCCATAACTTCACCTCTTTCTACACAAATTCCTGTATACATAATTTTATAGCATTTATAATTTTTTGCATTTTTTCCATTTGTTCTAAGTCTCTGTATTTTTTAGTAATTTCAATTTGCATACAAGCAATATCAGTACTAGTAGCAATTTTTTTAGTTAATGTATGCATAGTACCTGCTTTAAATTTTTTATCTATTCCTATTTTGGTAATGCCTTTTTCTTTTAGAGTTTCAACTAAAATTTTTAACTCTTGTATTTTTCCATTTAAGTTCCTTTTTTCATCTGTTCCAATATCTATATCAAATTCATCTGTATCTTTTGCTCCGTGAATATCTAAAAATACTTTTATATGATGCTTATTTATTAATTCTAATACTTTTTCTTTATATTCATTATTTTCTATATCATAACTTGCATCATCTTGATTATTATATGTTTTATATATAGCAAAACTATTTGTTCGTTTTGCTAATTCTATAGCAATTGCACCAGTATATCTATCCTCTACTTTTATTCTTCCTTCTCTTAGTTGTTTTACACTATGTGGAGCAGATAATAATACTGGTATTTTTCCTTCTAATACTTCAAATGATTTATCTTCTTTTGAATGTTGATTTTGATATTGGTCAAATTTCTTATTATATTGTTCTATTCTTTGTTTTAAACTTTCCAAAATTTCCTCTTTTCTCCTAAATCATCTAATCTTCATCTAGCTTTAAAACTGATAAAAATGCTTCTTGTGGTATTTCTACATTTCCAATTTCACGCATTTTTTTCTTTCCTCGTTTTTGTTTTTCTAGTAATTTTTTCTTTCTAGTAATATCTCCTCCATAACATTTAGCAAGTACATCTTTTCTCATCGCAGATATTGTTTCCCTTGCAATTATTTGACCACCAACAGCTGCTTGAATTGGGATTTTAAATAATTTTCTTGGTATTACAGTTTTTAATTTTTCTACCATCTTTTTTCCTCTTTCATAACTGCTATCTTTATGTACTATAAAGCTTAATGCGTCAACTGGTTCTCCATTTATATATATATCTAATTTTACTAAATTTGATCTTCTATATTCTTTAAATTCATAATCAAGTGAAGCATATCCCTTTGTCTTTGATTTTAAGTTATCAAAAAAGTCATAAATTATTTCATTTAATGGCATTTCATATATTAATGTTACTCTATTTTCATCCAAATATTTCATATCAATATATACTCCTCTTCTTCTTTGACATAATTCCATTATATTTCCTACATATTCTTT
This sequence comes from uncultured Clostridia bacterium, assembly GCA_963558115.1. GTDB lineage: Bacteria > Bacillota > Clostridia > TANB77 > CAG-508 > CAG-269. The sequence goes on along the minus strand of CAUWFY010000110.1, from coordinate 2,970 downwards.
TGGTGTTAAAATATTAGCTGTTACAAATGGTTCTTCTATGTATGAAATTTCTTGAGGAGTCGGCAATTCTTCTGGATTATATAATTCGATTACTTCTCCAGTAGTCTTATAAACTTTATATATAACTGATGGTGCTGTTGTAATTAATCCTAAGTCAAATTCTCTGTCTAGTCTTTCTTCTATAATTTCTAAGTGCAATAATCCCAAAAAGCCACATCTAAATCCAAAACCTAAAGCTGCTGATGTTTCTGCTTCATATTCAAGTGCTGCATCATTTAATTTTAATTTTTCTAGTGCTTCTTTTAAATCTTCATACTGGCTTCCATCTATCGGATATAATCCACAATATACCATAGGAGTTACTTTTTTATATCCTTTTAAAGGTTCGTCTGCTGGAGCATTTTTTAATGTTATGGTATCTCCTACATGTATATCTGATAAATTTTTAATACTTGCAGCAATATATCCAACTTCTCCTGCTTTTATTTCTTGAACTGGCATATATGAACCGGGTACAAAATATCCAACTTCAGCAACTGTAAATATTTTGTTAGTTGCCATCAGTTTTATTTCATCTCCAACTTTTACACTTCCATCTACAACTCTTACATATGCCACTGCACCTTTATAATTATCATAATAGGAATCAAAGATTAAACATTTAGTTTTTTCATCTTCATTTCCATCTGGTGCTGGTAAATCTGTCACAATCCTTTCTAAAACTTCCTCTACATTTAATCCAGATTTTGCTGAAATACATGGTGCATCTTGTGCTGGAATTCCTATTATATCTTCTATTTCATTTTTAACTTCTTCTACTCTAGCATTTGGTAAATCTATTTTGTTTAAAACTGGTAGTATTTCTAAATTATTATCTATTGCTAAATATACATTTGCAAGTGTTTGAGCCTCTACTCCTTGGCTACTATCTACTACTAATATCGCTCCATCACAAGCGGCTAAGCTTCTAGAAACTTCATAATTAAAATCCACATGTCCAGGTGTATCTATTAAATTCAAAGTATACTCTTGTCCATCTTTTGCCTTGTATATCATTCTTACAGCCTGAGATTTTATTGTTATTCCTCTTTCTTTTTCAATGTCCATATTATCTAATACTTGACTTTCCATTTCTCTTTTAGATAATACTCCTGTCATTTCTATTAATCTATCAGCTAAAGTTGATTTTCCATGGTCTATATGTGCTATTATACTAAAATTTCTTATATGTTTTTGTCTTTCTTTCATATGTCCTCCGTCTTTTTTCCTATATATCAAGGTTTAAACCACCTATTTCTACTGTTTTAATTCTAACATAGTTTTAAAAAAACTTCAACATTAATTTTCTTATTATCTAATCCATACTGAAACTGATTTTGCTTTAACTTTAAAAATACCAAATCCTTCTCCATCTATTATAACTTTTTCTTCACAATTTCCAATAGCATCTATAAATTCTTCTCCTGCTAACTCTTTTCCTATATACATTCTTTTTTCAGCATCAAATCTATTAGAAATTAATACTGCTACTCCTGATTTAATATGATTTTTATCACCTTCTCTTGTCCAGCCAATACAATTTACATTGTCGAAATAATCATTTTGTTTTCCATAAGCCTTTTCTTTTCTTATTATTATCATTTCTTTTAGACCTTCTATTTTTTCTATATTATTATGTTTTATTCCATAAAAATCTCCATAAAAAACACAAGGATATCCTTCATCTCTTAGAAGTATAATTGAATATGCGGGTAATTTAAACCACTTTTCCACATAGCTTTGTAAACTTTGTTCTGGCTGTGTATCGTGATTATCTACAAAAGTTACTGCTTTACTTGGATTTTCTTTCATTAATGTTTTATCTAATATATGTGTTAAATCATAATTTTCATCTCTTGATGCATTATAAAAATTATAATGTAATGGCACATCAAATAGTGATGTCTCCCCATTTGTTTCTGTTATATATCTATGTAATTTTGAAACATCTCCACTCCAATATTCTCCAACTGCAAATAATTCTTCTTTTAAATCTTTTCTCAAGTTTTTCAACCATTGTTCATAAAAATCTGCATTAATATGTTTTACAGCATCTAATCTAAATCCATCAATATCTGTAGTTTCTATATACCATTTTCCCCAATTTAATAACTCTTCTCTTACTTCTTCATTTTGAAAATCGATATCTGCTCCCATTAGATAATCAAAATTTCCAAATTCTTCATCCACTTCATTTGCCCATTCTTTATTTATAAACTTGAATATAGCATGTTCTTTGGTTTTGTCATTATAGTCAATCCCATCAAAATGAGTCCAGTTCCATTCGAAATCCGAATATTTTTTCTTTCTTCCTGGGAAAGTAAATTTAGTTGCGACTCTTACAATTTCCTTTCCTGAAACTATTTCATTATGATTTCCCCAATCTACTTTTTCTGCTGGAATTGTTTGAAGCATATCTGCTCCCATTTTATGATTTAAAACTATATCTGCATAACTTTCTATTCCTGCTTGTTTTAAAGCTAATATACAATTTATATATTCTTCTTTTGAACCATATTTTGTCTTAATTGTTCCTTTTTGGTCAAATTCTCCTAAGTCATATAAATCATATACACCATATCCAACTTCATTTTTACCTCCAATTCCTTTATATGCTGGTGGTAGCCATAAAGCTGTTATTCCTATTTTAGATAAACTTTCTGCATTTTTAGATATTTCATTCCATAAATTTTGATTTGTTTCTAAATACCATTCAAAATATTGCATTATTACTCCATTTATTTTTTTCATAAGTTTTTCACCTTCCCAGTCTCGAATTATACCATTAATTCTTTTTTCTTACAATAATTATGGTTAAAAAGATGATATAGCTAATATATATTGTTATCAGAAATTTCAAATAAACCTTTCCATATGTTAGTGTAAAATATTAGTAGGCAAAATATAGAAATTTTGTCTACTAAATTTTTT
>CAUWFY010000109.1:0-4887 GCA_963558115.1 uncultured Clostridia bacterium | reverse complement strand
CACCTGTTTTAATTTCATCATTTTTTCAATTTCTATTCCTCGTATATCAAATTGATACACTTGGTTTTGTTTATAATAGCCATCTTTTTCTATCGGATATAAATTACAATATACATAATTTTTATATATGTTTTTCTCATGTAACTCTTTTAATTTTTCATTTTTTAACATTGCAAATGATATTAAATTTCCTATTTTTTCATATGCTTCATAATTTTGTAAATTATTCTTCAAAAAAATTGCTATTTTTAAGTTGTAGTATTGCATATTTCAACCTTCTTTCATATAAATTTCCAATAATGTTGATAAGATTTTTGAATAAATTTTAATTTGATTTTAATATTTTGAATTTTAATTTTCCCTTTCATTTTTATCAATTTGAGTTTACCATATTTTGTATTTTGTTTCAACATATTGTGACAAATTTATTAAATTTTATTCATCAACAATCTTTATTTCAGTTTTTTTGGAGAAATAACCTAAAAAGAGGCACCAGATTAGGCTATTTTTCACCTTAAATTTGATACTTTTTAAGATACAAAAAAAGAATACCAACTGCTATAATCGTTGATACTCTAATTATTGGCTGGGCTGGCTAGATTCGAACTAGCGCATGCCAGAGTCAAAGTCTTTGAAGTCTGGTGTTTGTTATTACTTTTTGTTTATGTTTAACGTTTGATAAACCACCTGTTTTAGGCAATTTTTAAAATTATTTTTAATATTTTTTGATTTAATAATGTTTATTAACTTTTGGATTTTTTTAAGATTTTGTTAGACATTTGTTAGACATTTGTTAGACCTAAAAAATATTTTATTAATAACAGTAGTCTATCTCATGATATTTTTATTATTGTATATTTTTATAAATTTTGCATAAAATAATATCGTATTTGAGATTTTTTCTCATTTTTATTGACTTTTTTAATAAAAATTCATATAATACTATTATAGGAGATGAGAATAATGTTAATAAAATTTAATTTTAAAAACTTCAAATCTTTTAAAAATGAAAATTGTTTAGATATGGAAGCAGCCTCTATTAAAGAACATGAGTATAATACAATTAATATTAAAGATAAAAAATATTTAAAGGTTGCTGCTATTTATGGTGCTAATGCAAGTGGAAAAACTAATGTATTAGAAGCATTTGAATTTATGAAAGAAAAATTAATGATTAGTGATGACACAAATATGAACAGTTCTGAACTAGACAACTATTATAGCTTTTCTTTTGATGAAAAAACTAGAAATGAACCAATTGCATTAGAAGTTACTTTTTTAGCTGAAAACAAAAAAATATATCAGTATGGATTTGAGATAAAAAATAAAGTTATTGTTTCTGAATGGTTATATGTTAAAAAAGTAAACAAATCCACCCCTATTTTTGATAGAGATGAAAATAAGGTTAAATTCAATAAATCTTATAAAGCTAAAATAAACAAATTTGATGTTGACTCTAGCTCTTTGTTTTTGAGCCTATATCGAAAAATAGAAAAAGATAATGAAGATTTTAAAAGTGTATATGATTGGTTTTTAAACAGTTATTACTTAGATTTAGGAAATCCTAAATTTGAAAATAGAATTAATCATTTAATATCTTCAAAAATTATTAATGATAAAGAATACAAAAAAAGATTAGTCGAATTTATAAAAGTATTTGATTTAGGCATTGATGATATTGAGGTAAAAACAAGAGATATAAAAGATATTAATAATGGAGTACTTTCAAGAATAGAATTAAAAGCTGTCCATAAAAATGAAAATGGAGAAAAAACACTTTTACCTTTTTCATTAGAATCAAAAGGAACTTTAAAAATGTTTTATTTGTATAACTTTATAATGGATGCATTAGAAGATGGAAGTAGATTATTTATTGATGAATTAGATGCTAAACTACACCCTCTTTTAACAAGATATATTATTAATTTATTTCATGATAAAGACAAAAACATTGGTAATGGTCAGTTGATTTATACAACACATGATATAACAAATTTAAATAAAGATACTTTTAGAAGAGATGAAATTTGGTTTACTGAAAAAGATAACTATGGTGTTTCTGAATTATTTTCTCTATCTGATTATAAAATTGACAATACTAAAGTTAGAAATGATGCAACTTATAATAAGGATTATATAACTGGAAGATATGGTGCTATTCCAGTATTTGAAGAATTTAATATAGATACCAATGCGAAATCATGATAAAAGCAGAAATAAGGTAGCTACTAAAAAATTAGCACCACCCAACTACCTTATTATCTGTGAAGGTAAAGAAACAGAGCCTAATTATTTTAATGGTTTAAAACAAAAGATAAATGAAAAATTTGGAGATAGAATCAGTATTGTACCTGCTATAAAAATAAAGGGTACTGGCTTAAATACTGAAAGTTTAGTTAAATATACAAAACAGTACATAAATAAATCTCCAAAAGTTTATGGACAAGTTTGGGTAGTATTTGATAAAGATGATTATAGTGATGAGCAATTTGATAATGCAATCAAATTAAATGAATATAACTCTGCTTGGTCTAATCCAAATTTTGAAATTTGGTTATTATCACATTTTAAAAAGATTGCTACTCCCCTATCAAAAAATAATACTTTAAAAGAACTAAAGAAAGAATTTCAAAATGCTGATTTAGGTAATTATTCTAAAAATGATAAAGAAATTTTCGAGAAAGTAACAAAAGATAATAGATTAGAAAGTGCTATTAAAAACTGTAAAGAAATATATGAAGAATTTAATTGCGTTTCTTCTAATGCAAGTAAAAATCCTTGCACTACGGTTTTTATGTTAGTAGAAGATTTGAGTGAATATTTGAAATAATTTTTTAGGAAAGGATTTATATAATGACTAAAATTGGGAATTTATTATTACGAAAACAAGATAAATTATTATCTGATTTAAAAGAATGTATGGATATAGAACATCCTACTGGTAAAGGAGATTCATCAGAAGAAAGTTGGAAAGAATTTTTAAGAAGTATTTTACCTGAAAAATATAAAATTACAAAAGGATATGTTATTGATAGTAATGGAAACGAAAGTGATCAAATCGATATTATAATATATGATGCATTATATTCACCATTAATAATGACAACTAAAGCACACGAAATGTACATACCTGCTGAAGCAGTCTATGCAGTTGCTGAAGTAAAACAAACAATAAATAGGTCTTATTTAGAATATACTCAAAATAAAATTCAATCTGTAAAAAACTTATATCGTTCTTCTAGAGGTATGATATCTTCTGGTAAAAAAGTACCTCCTAGAAGTCTTACTAAAATAATTGGGTTACTATTAGCAACTAATATGGATATAGATTTTCATACCTTAAATAAACATTTAAAACAATATACTAATATTGATATTTGTTGCTCCATAAATAAAGGTACATGCTATGTTTTAAAAAATGACAGTAATGCAATAATAGATATAAAAAACACTCCTGAAAATGAAGCTATATTAGGTTTATTTTTCTACTTACAAAATGAACTTCACAAGATTGGCACAGTAGCAGCACTTGATATAAGACAATATGCAAATGCATTAGATTCATTCAATTTTAATACTGAGGAGGAATTTTAAATATGAGTAAAGAAAATAATTTTGAAACATTTTTAAATAATATTGAACCATCAAAAACAACAAAGGAATATATTTCTAGTGTACAAAATACATTAAGAAACTATTTAGCGAATCATAAAAAATATAAAGATATTGTAAAAGAAACTTTTTTAACTGGTTCTTATGCAAAACATACATGTGTCAGACCTAGTTTATATGATGGAAAACCAGATGTAGATATTGCAGTCATTACTAAATACAAAAATACAGATAATTCTAAAGATGTTTTAAATGAGTTATTTGATGTTTTAAAAGAAAAGTATGATAAAGTTACCAAACAAAGCAGATCTATAGGAATCGAATTATCAGGAATTGAAATCGATGTAGTCCCAATGATTTATAAAGAAAATTCCAACTTATTACAAATAGGAAATAAAATAGATGGAACTTGGATTGATACAAACCCCAAAGGACATTTAGATTGGTGCACACAAGTCAATAAAGATAACAATAATAAATTTGTTAGAATCGTAAAAATAATGAAATGGTGGAGAAAGAATAATTGTCCTACTACTCTTAAATATCCTAAAGGTATTACTTTAGAAAAAATTATAGCTGACAATTTAGCAGATTGCAACGATAAATATGAACAAATAGTGTATAATACTTTAATAAAGATAAAAAATACATTCAAACCATATATTGACATTAATGTAAAACCTTCTGTTTATGATCCAGGAATACCTACCAATAATTTATCTGATGGTTATAAATTTGATGAATATAAGTCCTTTTATAATAAAATATGTAAACATATCAATTTGTTAGAAAGTACAAATTTTTCAAATGATAGTTGGAGAGAAGTTCTAGGAACAGAATTTCCAAAGGATACTTCATCAACTAGAAATCTTATTGACTCAATATATAATGGTGCATTAAGCATATTCAATGTTTCTCATAAAGAAGCACCTCGTTGGGATTATTCTTATCCTTTAACAAAATTGGATGTAAAGGTAAAATGTTTAGATAAGTATAAAAATATTATTGAATACAATCCAGATGGAAATAGCTACTTACATAAAAATATAGATATAGATTTTGAGGTAATTGGTGGGAATGTATTTTCTGATTCTTCCAAAATTTATTGGCAAGTAGTTAATACAGGTGAAGAAGCCAAAAATGCCAATTGCCTTAGAGGAGGTTTTGAATCTTCTAATCTTTCTCATTTTTGTAGACATGAATCTACCTCTTACACAGGAACGCATTGGGTTCAAGCTTTCCTTGTTAAAGATAATAAATGTATTGGAAAAAGCA
>CAUWFY010000108.1:0-4897 GCA_963558115.1 uncultured Clostridia bacterium | reverse complement strand
GATTCGAATTTATAGAAAGGAGAATAGAAATGGTAAAGAAAACAGATAGAAAAATGGAAAGAACAAGAAGACATATCCGTGTAAGAAGAAAAATATCTGGAACAGCAGAAAGACCAAGATTATGTGTTTATAGAAGTAATGCAAACTTATATGTACAAATAATCGATGATGTTGCAGGAAAAACTTTAGCACAAGCCTCAACATTAGATAAAGAAATAAAGGTAAAACATGCAAATAAAGCAGCAGCTAAAGAAGTTGGAACTTTAATTGCAAAAAGAGCAGCAGAAAAAAATATTGAAGCAGTAGTTTTTGACCGTGGTGGATATATTTATCATGGTGTAGTTAAAGAATTAGCTGAAGCTGCAAGAGAAGGCGGATTAAAATTTTAAAAAAGGAGGATAAACAAAAACCTATGGAAGAAAAAAATGAATTAAAGGAAAAAGTTGTTGCTATTAACAGAGTTGCTAAAGTTGTTAAAGGTGGTAGAACTTTTAGATTTAGTGCAGTAGTAGTTGTTGGTGACGAAAACGGACATGTAGGTGTTGGAAATGGTAAAGCAGCAGAAGTTCCAGATGCTATCAAAAAAGCTATTCAAGAAGCTAAAAAGAATTTAGTTGAAGTACCAATAGTTAATACAACAGTACCTCATGAATATATTGGAACATTTGGTAGTGCAAAAGTAATGTTAAAACCAGCTGAAGTTGGTACTGGAGTTATAGCAGGAGGAAGTGTTAGACCAGTATTAGAACTTGCAGGATATAAAAATATAAGAACAAAAGTTATTGGAACAAATAATCCAAGAAACGTTGTTTATGCTACAATTAAAGGTTTACAATCTATGCAAACAATAGAACAAGTAGCTAAAAAAAGAGGTAAAAAAGTAGAAGAAATTTTATAATAAAATTAGACAATTAAATTAAGGAGGTGCTAACCGAGAATGAAACTAAGCGAATTAAAACCAGCCGTAGAAAGTGTAAAAAGAAATAGAGTAGGTCGTGGAATGAGTTCAGGTAATGGAAAAACATCAGGTAGAGGACATAAAGGTCAAAAAGCTAGATCTGGTGGTGGAGTAAGAAGAGGATTCGAAGGTGGACAAACACCATTATATAGAAGATTACCAAAAAGAGGATTCACAAATATTCACGCTAAAACATATACAGAAGTAACATTAAAAATGTTAAATAAATCAAAAGCAACAGATGTTACAGCTGAAACTCTATTAGAAGAAGGAATAATAGGAAAAATTAATGATGGTATAGTAATTTTAGCAACAGGAAAATTAGAGAAAAAATTAAATGTTAAAGCTACAAGATTTACAGCTAAGGCAAAAGAAGAAATAGAAGCTTTAGGTGGAAAGGCAGAGGTGATTTAATTGTTTAAAACATTAAAAAACGCATTAAAGACACCTGATGTAAGAAGAAGATTATTATATACTTTATTATTAATAGTTGTATTTAGACTAGGATGTTATATAACAGTACCTGGTGTAGATAGTATAGCTTTAAATGAAGCAATGGGAAACACAGAAGGCATTGCAGGATTAATTGATATAATTTCTGGAGGAGCCTTCTCAAGATTTTCTGTTTTTGCAATGTCAATAAGTCCATACATTACAGCTTCAATAGTTATTCAATTATTAACATTTATAATTCCATCTTTAGAAAGATTAGCTAAAGAAGGTGGAGAAGTAGGAAAACAAAAAATAAATAAATATACAAAAATTTTAACATTAGTTTTAGCATTAGTTGAATCTATTGGAATCTACTTCTCATACAAATCAACAGGAATATTTGTTGATAATAGTTTCTTAACAGGAGCATTAGTAGTAATAGGACTTGTTGCAGGAACATCAATATTAATGTGGTTAGGAGAACAAATCACAAGTAAAGGTGTAGGAAATGGTATTTCACTATTAATATTTGTTGGTATAGTTTCAAAATTACCAAGTGCAGTTACAAGAATTTGGGGATTAATAATGCCTGAAACAGGATTTAGTACAGTTGGATTGTTAACAGCATTAGGAATGATAATAGGAGCTATAATATTAATAGCAGGAGTTGTATTTGTACAACAAGCTGAAAGAAGAGTACCAGTTCAATATTCAAAAAGAGTTGTTGGAAGAAAAATGGTAGGGGCACAAAATACACATATACCACTAAAACTTGCAATGGCAGGGGTTATGCCAGTAATTTTTGCTTCATCATTTATGACATTCCCAGCTATGATTATACAAATATTTGTAAAAGACATAGCAAATCAAACAGGATTTTTAGCAGGACTATATAAATTTTCAATTGCTACATCTACAACAAATGTACCAATTGGATATACAATAGGAAATGCAATAGTATATCTACTATTAATATTAGGATTCACATTCTTCTATACTTATGCAACATTTAATCCAGCAGAAGTATCAAACAATATCAAGAAAAATGGTGGATTCATACCTGGAATAAGAGCAGGAAAACCAACAACAGAATACTTATCATCAATAATTTCAAAATTAACAATATTTGGTGGACTATTTTTAGCAGTAATAGCAATTTTACCAATGTTATTAAGATTTACAAATCTAAATATTGCATTTGGAGGAACATCAATCTTAATCGTTGTAGGAGTTGCACTAGAAACAGTTCAACAATTAGAATCATTCTTAGCAATGAGACACTATAAAGGATTTTTGGAAAAATAAAATAAGTAAAATAATAAAAAAATTGGGGACAGAGAAAAAACTCTTTCCCCTAAAAGATTTTATAGATGATGATAACTTTTTCAATGTATACTATAATCAAAATTATTAATATATATTGAAAAGGCTATTATGTCTAAAAACAAAAGTAAAGGAAGTGTTATATATGACAATAATTATGTTAGGAGCACCAGGAACTGGTAAAGGAACAGTTGCAGGGATATTATCAGAGAAATTAGATATTCCACAAGTATCAACAGGAGATATATTTAGAAAAAATATAAAAGAGCAAACAGAATTAGGAAAATTAGCAAATGAATATATATCAAAAGGGAACTTAGTACCAGATGAAGTAACAATTGATATAGTAAAAGATAGATTAAAACAAGATGATGTACAAAAAGGAATTATATTAGATGGATTTCCAAGAACAGTTAATCAAGCAGAAGCACTAGATGAAATATTAAGACAAGAAGGAAAAGAAGTTGATATAGTTATAAACTTAGAAACACCAGAAGAGGAAATAATAGAAAGAATAGTAAACAGAAGAGTATGTTCTAATCAAGAATGTAAAACAGTATATAATTTAATATTAAATCCACCAAAGGAAGAAAATATATGTGATAAATGTGGAGCTGAATTAGTTCAAAGAGCAGATGACAATGTCGAAACAGTTAAATCAAGATTTAGAAACTATATAGACCAAACAAGTCCATTAGTAGAATATTATACAAAAACAGGAAAATTACAAACAGAATTAGTAAGTAAATCAGTTAATAAATTAGGAAAAGATGTAGCAGAAGATATAGTAAATATATTAAAAAATAAATAAAGTAATTTAATTTATAAGAGATAAGGATTATAAATTAGAAAGAAGGATTATAAAGTGGTAACAATAAAATCAAAGAAAGAAATTGAACTAATGAGAGAAGCTTGTAGGGTAGTAGCTTTAACTTATAAGGAATTAGAAGAAAAAATAAAACCAGGAATGACCACATTAGAATTAGATGAAATTGCAGAAAAAACAATGAGAAAATTAGGAGCTATTCCAGCTGAAAAAGGATATGATATTGGGATAAGAGGAGTACCTAAATATCCTGCTTCTATATGTGTATCAATAAATGATGAAGTAATACATGGAATACCATCAAAAAATAAAGTGATTAAAGATGGGGACATAGTAAGTGTTGATACAGTAGCTTTAAAAAATGGATTTAATGGAGATGCAGCAAGGACTTTTATGGTAGGAAATGTTTCAAAGGAAGCAAAAAGATTAGTAGAAGTTACAAAACAAGCCTTTTTTGAAGGAATAAAATATGCTAAACCAGGAAATAGAATTGGTGATGTATGCCATGCGATTGGAGAATTTGTTCATTCACAAGGATATTCAGTTGTAAGAGAATTTCAAGGACATGGAATAGGAAGAGAAATGCATGAAGATCCAGGAATTCCTAACTATGGAAAAGCTGGTAGAGGAATAAGACTAGAACCGGGAATGACACTTGCAATAGAACCTATGGTAATAGAGGGAAAACCAAACATTTTAGAATTAGATGATGGGTGGACTATAATAACAGAAGATGGAAGTTTATCAGCACATTATGAAAATACAATTTTAATTACAGAAAAAGAGCCAGAAATATTGACAATTCTTTAATTATGTTGTATACTTAAGTAGTTATTATCCATAATAGGATAATTTTGTAAAAAAATATAAAAAATTTGCTCTTTAAGGAGGGAAAAACTTTGGCAAAAGAAGATGTTATTGAAGTAGAAGGTGTAGTTGTAGAAGCACTACCAAATACTAACTTTAAAGTAGAACTTGAAAATGGACATCAAATATTAGCTCATATTTCAGGTAAACTAAGAATGAATTATATAAAAATTTTACCAGGTGATAAGGTAAAAGTTGAACTTTCACCATATGACTTAAATAGAGGCAGAATCACTTGGAGAGCAAAATAATATAAGAAATACAAAAGAAATAATAGGTTGAACTATAAAGTGATATAACTAAAATATTAGTAAAAGTTAAAAATTAACCCAAAAATATATCTATTCATTGGAAATAAAAATCCATGTAAAATTTAAGGGAGGTGCAAAAATGAAAGTAAGACCATCAGTAAAGAAAATATGCGATAAATGTAAAATAATAAAAAGAAAAGGTGTAATTAGAGTTATTTGTGAAAACCCTAAACACAAACA
>CAUWFY010000107.1:0-4956 GCA_963558115.1 uncultured Clostridia bacterium | reverse complement strand
CACGATTAAAAAATAGAACAAATACAAATTTTTTAGATGAAAGATAAATTACAATAAGTAAGGCAGGTAATTAATTTTAAGGTTACTTGCTTTTTGTGATATAATCCCAAAAAAATTATAATAATTTTGAAACTTTTTAAAAAGTTACTTGTCTATTATAGTGAAAGCAGGTAAAAAATGGAGAAAGATTTAGATAAAGAATTGTATAATAATTATTTAAACGGACAAAAAGAAGCATTTGAGTTTTTATATAACAAATATAAGAAGAGAATAGAATATTTTATTTTTAACATTGTAAAAGATTATCAGAAAGCTGAAGATATAGCGCAAGAAAGTTTTATATACATAATGCAAAACAAAATGAAAGAAAATGTTTCTTTTAAATATTATATTTATATGGTAGCTAAAAGTAGAGCAATAAATTATATAAATGTAGAAAAAAGAAGAAATGAAATATCGGAAAAGTATTTATATAATTCAATAGATAATATAGAAAAAGATGTATTAGAATTTATAGTTGAAGAAGAAAACAAAAAAGAAGTTATGAATGCAATAGAACTATTAGGTGCAAAATATAGAAATGCAATATATTTAGTAAATATTGAAAAACTATCTTATAAAGAAACGGCAGAAATACTAGGACAAACTCTCCAAAATACAAAAAACTTAGTTCATAGAGGAAAAAAAGAACTAAGAAAGATCCTGCTAAAGAAAGGATTTGATGAAATGAATAAAGTTTCAAAAGTATTTATAATAAGTATTGCTACAATAGTTATACTATCAGGAATTGTTTATGCTACATCAGTTATATATAATAATTATATTAAAAATAATACAAATCATAAAGTAACAATGAATCCATCATACCAAAGCACATTAAATGAAAATACAATAAATAATTTATGGATAGGTACTTTGGACTTAGCTTGGAAAGACTTAAAAGAGAAGTTAGGTATGGATAAAATAGAAATTGAAGGAGAAAATCCACAAATCGTAAATGATTTAAATAAAAGTACATTTTCAAAAGAAATGTTAGATTCAAACGATTATAAAATAAATGTAGAAAGAACAGTTACAAACGGATATAAAATAGATGCCACATTAAATAAAGAATTAAACTTTTTAGAAATATTTGATAATTTTAGTAATGATTACAATTGGACATTTGGAGATAGTAAGGAATTTATAAAATATTTTGGTATAAATAATGCAAGTTCAGAAGAATTGAATAAAAATATTGAAGTTCTGTTTTATAATAAAATTAGTAATGAAAATTCATTCAGTAATGATATGGCAATAAAATTAAAGACAAAAGAAGGAGATGAAATAATCCTTTACAGAACAGATGACCAAAAATCATTTGATGAATATTATAATGATATTCAAGTTAAGACAAATCAATACACAGGAACAAAAGAGTTTTCAAAAAAAGATGAGTTAAGAGTACCATATATAAGAATTAATGGAATGATAAGTTATGATGAATTATATGATAAGGAAATCAAAAATTCAGACGGATTATGTATTTATGATGTAATCCAAAATGTTAATTTTTCACTAAATGAAAAAGGTTGTAATTTATCTAGTAAAGCAACAATGGTTACAGAATATCTAAGCGCAAGTTTAGAAACAAAGTATTGCTATTTTAACGATACATTTATAGTGTTTATGAAAGAACAAAATTGTGATAAACCTTATTTTGCATTAAAAGTGGATAATACTGATATATTAGAGAAAAAAGAAGAAACAGACGAACCTAAGCTAACAGATCATACAATGATGGTAGATAGTGAAAGATATCAGGTAGCAGAAGGAGAATATAAATTTTTTGAAGATGAAAATTATGAATATTATTATCCAAAGCAGAAAACTAAGATTGTTCAAGTATGGTTTAAAAATGGAGATATAATGACAGCAGAAGATGCATTAAAGCAGGGCAAAATAACAATGGAATTATTAGATAAATATGGAGTAGAATACATTAAAAGAGAAAAATAAAAATGGCACTATAAAGAACATATATTAAGAAAAGATTTACCTAAAAAAGAATTTGCTGAAGATATAAATGTTAGTGGTTATAAATATATGACATATATATATGGAATTTAAATTTATATTCATATAAAATCTTAGTTCGTGATAAGAATATAAATTTGTGCTAATTGTAGTAAAAAAATTTGATTTTTATAATTAGCACAAATTTATTAGTTTATAAAAATGTTACATCAGATATAAAAATTTTATATAAATTTTATGTTGAGGAACTACTTGTAGGAGAGGAGTTCCTTTTTTAAACTTAATTTAAACAGTAATATCTTTGTTTTTCTAAATAGCGAACAATTAAATCAATAAAATATTTTAAACTTATTTTTCTTCCATCATAATCTTCAAAAATTTCACAAATAACATTTGAATCTATGTAGTCAAGCATATGATTTAAAGCCTTGTCAATGTCCGAGCGTATTACAGATTGATTTTTCTTATGATTCTTTTTAGAAACTTTATTTATTAATTTTCCCATATCATATAATAAAGACTTATCTTCATATACGAATAAAATAGCATCTTTTAGATAAATTGTTCCTTTAAAATAACTTGTAAACCCAAGTTTCCATAAGATATCATCTAAATTTTTTTCTAATTCCAAAGCATCTTTTAATGAATTTGAAACTAGATCAACAACATCAAGTAAGGTAGTTGTTTTAGAAGTTTTTAAGAAATGACGGCTCTTTTGTTTAATATATTTTTGGCTATTAGAATCGATTACCAAAATAATGATATTCAATTTCCTAGTATCCATTTTCAAGGTAGCATTCTTCATAACATTTTGCAAAAATGTTACAGAAGTTGTAGAATCTAATATTATTACATTATCTTTTGCTTTAATTTTATGAATTATATTTTCTAATCCATTTTTTGTTACATTTTTTATTTCGATATTTAGTTCGTTTTGCAATGAAAAATTTGATAGGCTGTTATATAGAATATCATTATCATTGGCAATTATTACTTTGATCATAATAATTCCCCCCCTTTATAATGATTTCTTGGAATATTTTACCATAATTATATACATACGACCATTGGTTTTATAACCATAACACAAATATAGCATTCGACAAAAAATACTTATTTTTTACGATTAGTTCCGATTTTTTCGTATTTTGAGACAACACAACAAAATCAATGTATGATTTTGTTAGGACAAGAGTCTGTAAAATTAGAGAAAGTATATTATACACAATAGATGATAGAAATAAGATTCAAAAGAAATTGTGAAAGATATAAATTAAGTTATTTTACAGACTCTTTTTGCAGTGGGGGGATTATATATGGATTGATAATTTTATATAAGTAAAAAGTAAGATATTAATATTTAATAGCTTTCTTTAATTTTTAGACATTTGTCCAATTTAAAAAGATTGGAGAATGTAAAAATGGAAAGAAAGAATTATTTAACAGAAGAATTATCAAAGGAGGAAAAAGCATATTTAAAAAGAATTATAATGACAGCTAAGAATAAATATTTTGAAAAAAATAACGATTATATCAATAATACTACTATGCTTATTGATGAGATTGTTCCTGCAAGTGAATATTCTATTTTAGATACTATCTTAGAAAGATGCCAACAAGAAGTAGATTCAGTAATAGAATTTGAGAAAACACTATTAAATCCTAAATTATATAATATTATAAAAGCACTATCTTTATGTGAAAGAGAGGTGCTTTTTAATTTATATTGGAAAGAAAGAAGTATAAACGAAACAGCTGAAAGAATGCAATTAGACAGAAAAACAGTAAGAAAGTATAGAGATAGAGCACAGACTATAATTACAGAAAAATTACTAAATGGAGGGGATAAAGATGTTCAATAATTTTAATTTAACCAATAAAGAAATAGAAAAAATTATAAATGATTATGAAAATTTAATTAATAACTATGCAAAGATACATGGTAAAGTAGATGAAGATTTACAGCAAGAAATTAAACTATTAATAATAAAAATTTTAAGTAAAAATAGAAAAAATTAAAAAAATTTTTCAAAATTTCCCCATTTTCAAAATTTTTCGTGTTCCTAATAGGTAAATAAGGAAAAAGGAGGAAGTATTATGGATACGAAAAATGAAAATAAAGATAAAGAAGAATTAGATATTATAACAGCTTATGCACAAATGGCTTTTTATACTTTACAAAATAGTAAAACAGATATTACACCTAAAGCAATAAAAGCAGAAATTAAAATGTTTTATGAAAAGTTTGGAAATAAAGAAGTTAAAAGACTTGCTAATATAATCATAAAAGAGAAAAAGGAGAACAAGTAAAATGTTAAAGTATATTGTTTTTTCTGTAATCTCTTTTATGCTTGGTATATTTGCAAGAGAGATTATAGAAATATTAGAAAGAAAAAAGAAATACGAAAAAGTAAAGAAGTTAAGTGAGAAAAGCTTCGAAAAAGCAATGAAAGATTTAGAAATTAAATAGAGTCTTAAATAAGCTCTATTAGTTTCTTCATGCAAAAAAAGTGTTAGTAAAAAGTTGCAGGAGGGCTACTATGGAAAAAGAAATTTTGAAAAAATATTTTCAAGATAAAATGAAACAAAAAGATATTGCAAATGAATTAAATATTTCGAAGTATAGAGTTTCAAGAGTGGTAACCAAAGATGAAAGATATATTAAAGAAAAAGAAAGAAGAAAGAAAGAAAATAGAATAAAAAATAGAAAACAAACAAAAGAATATATAAAAAATGAGAGAATAAGGAAAAATGATAATTTTAGTTATGAACAATTAAAACAGGCTCATATCCAAGCAACAATTGAGTTATCAGGAGGGAGAAAGGAAATAAGCAATAGAAAATTCAGAGATTGGAATACATCTGCTTATAGATATGATCAAAAATCGCAAAGTTATAAGTTACGAAAAGAAATTAATGCAGGAAGTGATGTACCTAAAA
>CAUWFY010000106.1:0-4968 GCA_963558115.1 uncultured Clostridia bacterium | reverse complement strand
GTTCAAAAATAATAATGCCACTTTTACCATATAATGCAAAACAATGGTTTATAAACAATGAAAAAATATTTTATATTATATTTGTAGTAATTTGGATTACAGGATTAGCAGGAACAATAATTTCACCAGTTATTAATTTAGTAAGCACAGGAATTCTTAATTTAGCTAGATTTATGACAGGAATAGGTTAGAAGGGGAAAAAAAGATGAAAGACATAATAACACTAGGAATTGAATCAAGTTGTGATGAAACTTCTGCGTCAGTAGTAAAAAACGGAAGGGAAATATTATCAAATATAATAGATACACAAATTCCAATACATGAAAAATATGGAGGAGTAGTTCCAGAAATAGCTTCTAGAAATCATATAGAGGCTATTTCTAGAGTTACAAAAAAAGCACTATTAGAGGCTAATATTACATTTAAAGACATAACAGCAATTACTCCAACATATGGACCAGGATTAGTAGGGGCATTGTTAGTAGGACTTTCATATGCTAAAGCTTTAAGTTATGCTAATAATATTCCATTGGTAGGTGTAAATCATATAGAAGGGCATATAGCAGCAAATTATATAACATATAAAGAATTACAACCACCATTTTTATGTGTAATGATGTCTGGTGGAAATACACAAATAATACATGTAAAAGGATACACAGATTTTGAGGTATTAGGAAAAACAAGAGATGATGCTATTGGCGAAGCTTTTGATAAAGTAGCAAGAGTTGTTGGACTTGGTTATCCAGGAGGACCAAAAGTAGATAAACTTGCACAAAGTGGAACACCAAATATAGAATTACCAAAAACTCATTTTGAAAATTTAGATTTTAGTTTTAGTGGAATAAAAACAGCAGTGATAAATTTTCATCACAAAAATCCTAATATAAATAAAGCAGATTTATGTGCAAGTTTTCAAAAGACAGTATCAGAAATTTTAATTGATAATATAAAAAGAGCAATCAAAATGACAGGAGTAAATACAATAGCTTTAGCAGGTGGAGTTTCATCTAATAGTTATATTAGAAATGAATTTACAAAATTAGAAGAGGAAAATTATATCAAGTTATATATGCCAGATTTAAAATTATGTACAGATAATGCTGCAATGATAGCATCAGCGGGTTATTATAATTATATATCTGGAAAAAGAGATGAAATGAACTTAAATGCGATACCAAACTTAAAATTATAAAAATACAAAAAAATTTAATAAATATAACTTAAAAAATATAATTTTTTTGATAATATTTTGATTATAATGATAAGGTAAAAGCTAGATACAAGGAAATTAACCATAAAAAATAAAGGGTTGAATAGGAGAAAAAGATGTCAATATATACAATAGGAGACCTTCATTTGTCTTTTAATGAAGATAAACCAATGAGTGTATTTGGAGAAATTTGGAAGGATTATGAAGAAAAAATAAAAGAAGACTGGAAGAAAAAAGTAAAAGAAAATGACTTGGTAGTTTTACCGGGAGATTTTTCTTGGTCAATGTACTTAAAAGATACCTATAAAGATTTCGAATATTTAAATAAACTACCAGGAAAAAAAATATTATTAAAAGGAAATCATGACTACTGGTGGACAACAGTTACAAGTATGAGAAATTATATAAAAGAAAATAATTTTAAAAATATAGATTTCTTATATAATAATTCATATAAATTTGAAAAAACTATAATAGTAGGAACAAGAGGCTGGATTTTATCAGAAGAAGTTGAAGCGAAAAAAATGATAAATAGAGAATCAGCTAGATTAGAATTATCAATACAAGATGCATTAAAAGAAAAAGAAGAGGAAGATGAAATTATAGCATTTATGCATTATCCACCAATTTTAAAATCAAATATTCAAAAAAATGAAATGAATGAATTTATAAAAGTTTTAAAAAAATATGATATAAAAAAATGTTATTATGGACATTTGCATAGTTCTTCAATAAAAGACGCAATAGAAGGAAATTACTTTGGAATTGAATTTAAGCTAATAAGTGCAGATGGATTAAATTTTAAACTTGAGAAAGTATACTAAATTTTATTGACAAAGAAAATGCAAATTGATAATATTAGTATGTAACAGAGAGAAATATTGAATAATATTGAATAATATTGAAGAATATCTAAAATATATTAATTAAACAAGTCTTAAGGCTACAAGTGAGAAATTTATTATATACTGAAAAATCATATATGTATTCAAATATAGACTGATTTTTCTTATATAATAGAAGAAGTAAGAAAGGGAGAAATCAAAAATGAAAATATACCCAAAAGCATATTTTGATAAAGTAGAAGAAATAACTATTGAATTTTTGAAAAAAAACAAGTTAAAAGCTTTGATTTTAGATGTAGACAATACATTAATAGATAAACAAAGAAATATGACAGAAAAAGTAATCGAATGGGTAAGAAATCTAAAAGGACAAGGTGTAAAATTATATATATTATCAAATAGTAATAATACTGAAAAAGTGGAAGAAATTTCTCAAAAACTAAAAGTTCCATATCATAAATTTGCTATGAAACCATTAAAAATGGGATTTAAAAAAGCTTTAAAAGAGTTAAATGAAAAAGCAGAAAATACAGCAATAGTAGGAGATCAAATATTCACAGATATAATAGGTGGAAATAGATGTAATATTTATACCATTTTAGTAGATCCTATAAAAGAAAAGGAATTTTGGTATACAGCATGGAAAAGACCAATAGAAAATAAAATAAAAAGTAAATTGGATAAAATAGTAAAATAAATAAAAAAATGAATAAAAAAACAAATAGTAAAAGTTTAAATAATAAATTTGTAGAAATTACGAGAAATATATTCAAAATATAAATAAATTAAATTATTTTCAAAAGAAAAATAAAGAAAAAAGGAGAAAGAGATGTATTTTAACGATGTGCATATTGGCTATTATTTAGTTGCAGCAATTTTAGGTCTAGTTGTAGGACAATTAGTGGATTGGGCAAATAATAGATTACCAGAATATAAAAAATTTTTGTCTAAAGATATATTTAAAGAATATAAAGAAAAATTTAAACCTAATTATATATTAATGTTATTAACTTCAGCAATATTTGTAACTTTAATTTATAATTATGGAATTAAAGATACCTTAATAGCAAACTTAGATTTAATAAAGTTTATGATATTAACACCATTATTACTATCAGCATTTGTAATAGATTATAGATTGCAAATAATTCCTAATAGATTAAATCTTACAATATTAGAAATAGGATTAGTATTTGCATTTATATATGGGCTTTCTGATGTAGCAATAACTATAAATATGTTATTAGGAATGGTAGCAGGTGCAGGAATATTTTTATTAATCACTTTAATAGGAGGACTTTTTTATGGAAAAGAGGCCATGGGATTTGGTGATGTAAAATTAATGGGAGCATTAGGATTATATTTTGGATTATCAAATATAATAATAGTAACATTAATATCATTTTTAATTGGAGCAATTTTAAGTATAGTATTATTAGTAAGTAAAATAAAAAAATCAGATGAATATATACCATTTGGACCATTTATAGTAATAGCAACATTTATAAGTATATATGTGCCATTTGAAACAATAAAGATGTTTTTGATGAAAATTTTTACATTAGGAATGTATCAATAAATATAACAAAAAAGGGAAATACTATATTCACAAATCATTAAAAAAATTGAAATATTTTATGATGTAGTTAAACGAGAATATAGAAAATTTATAGGAGATGGTTTTTTATGAATCCTAAATTACAATGGTTAAGAAATAAAATGTCAAGCTTAGACTTACAAGGATTAATTGTTTCAAATCCAATAAATATAAGATATTTAACAAATATAGAAGCAGAAGGAATATTATTATTAACTAGAAAAGAAAATATTTATATAACAGATTCAAGATATATAGAACATGTGCATACTATATTAACATTATTTGATGAAATTATAGTATATGATGTAAAAGATGTTTCAAGAGATGACTATGAAAACTTTTTTATGTTTTGCGAAAATGTTGGATTTGAAGAAAATTATGTTACATATGCAAAATATAAAGAATATATAAGAAAATATAAAATTAATAATTTAGTAGAAACAGAATATATTATAGAAAAACAAAGAATGATAAAAGATGAAGATGAAATAAAAAATATTCAAAAGGCATGTGAAATAACTGATAATTGTTTTTCATATTTACTAGAATATATAAAACCAGGAATGACAGAAAAACAAATTGCAAGAGAAATAGAAGAGTATTATAGAGATAGAACAGATGGACTATCTTTTGAAACGATAGTTGCTTCAGGAGAAAATACATCAAAACCTCATGCAGTACCAACAGATAGAAAAATTCAAGAAAAAGATATAATAACGATAGATATGGGATGTAAAGTTAATGGATATTGTTCAGATATGACAAGAACAATATTTGTAGGAGAAGTACCAGAAGAAATAAAACCTATATATGATTTAGTATTAAAAAATCAAACTCAAACAACAAATGACTTTAAAGATGGAGCAAGTACACGATTACTTACTAAAATGGTTGAAAATGACTTTAAGTTAAATGGATATGATTTAATTCATAGTTTAGGTCATGGTGTAGGAATGGAAATACATGAAGCACCATATATTAGTTATAAATCAGATGCACAATTAAAAGAAAATATGGTAATAACTAATGAACCCGGAATATATATACCAGGCAAATATGGAGTAAGAATAGAAGATACTGTTCAAATAACAAAATTTGGTTGTATAAATTTAACACAATCTGAGAAAAATTATATTATAATATAGGGAAAAGTCTGATTTTGCAAAAAACTTGATTTTTTCAGTCATTTGTAGTAAAATAATAAAAGTTGATAAAATATATGAAAATTGAAAGGAGAATTATTATGGCATCAGTTTATTCAGCAGGAGATTTTAGAAATGGAACAACATTCGAAATGGAAGGAAATGTTT
>CAUWFY010000105.1:0-5033 GCA_963558115.1 uncultured Clostridia bacterium | reverse complement strand
ATAAATACTTTTTCATTAGGATGATACATATCTAGTTTTTCTCTTGCCATTTCTTCTATAAACTCTAAAGAATTGACATCTTCTTTTTTCTTAGATAGTTCGTCTCTATTTTGTTTTTCTTCTTCTACACTTTGAGCTAATTCTTGAGTTGATTCACTATATTGGTTTAAAATTTTTTGTTGATTTATTAATGTAAAAATTACATATATTAAAACTATAAAAATAATTATGTTTCTAACTATTTTGTTCTTTTTCATAAGTATTCTCCTTGATTTTTCATTCTATGTATTATATTCTACAATAATAATAAAAATCCTTCTCTTTTTTTAACTTTTTTGCAAATTTATTGTATCTTTTTGCTTTTTTTGTCTTATTTTTTTCTTTGGAATTTTATGTTTGGAATTTTTGATAATTTTATTTGTATTTTTTATATTATTGTCGTTTTTTACTTTTTGACTTTTTAACTTATTTTTAATGTTTTTCATATTCTTTTTAAGATTTGCACTTATAAACAATAATGGTTTAAATGTTATTTTCTTTAATATCTTAAATATTTTTATAATTGGTGTGTAAATTATTTTCAAGGTCTTTATAAAAATTTTTTTAATTGTATTTATTATATTAACATTTATTTTTATTAAGTAAGAACTTATTGTAAAAATATAGATTATAAATCCTAAAATTACTGCTAGAAACATAAAGAAACGAAGTTCTCCATTGTTATATGTAAATATAGAATAAAGTAAAACAATTGCTGTTATTATCCAAAATAAAAAGTCCTCTATATATGTAACAAAATCAGAAGTTTTTATAGTTTTTCGGAAAATCCTAAATATGTCAAATATAATACCTATCAATATGCCATTTATTGTGAATATTAAAAATAATGAGGTTTGATTTATTAACATATATTATGCCTCCACTAAGTTTTAATGAACTATAAAATTAATTTAAAATAATTTTATATATATTTTTTTATAATAAATTAAAGTTTGTAAAAATCGTATCAAATACTATGTATTATTTTTTACTTAAATATTTTACTCATAAAACTTGTTTTTCCTTTTTCAGAATCTTTATCACTATATGATAACAAAGATATAGTTCCTTCTACCATTACTTCTGATGTGTCAATGCTTAATTTATTTATTCTTAAATTTTCTCCTTTTACTGTTAAAAGTCCTAATTCTGTTTCGACAATTACTACTTGATCATCAAAACTCAATACATCTAGTACTCCAGATATACTTAACTTTCCTCTATTTTCTAATATTAAGTTTTGGATTACGCTTGTACTTATAGTTGTTTTTCTTTCATCTATTGTCATACTACTTACCTCCCTATTTTTCTCTCTAAAATATATATATTCAAAGTTTGTCTATTTTAGAACCCGACAATAATATTTTTATAGTAATTTCTGAAGATGAGGATTTCAGGAGCAGAGACAAGATGATTTCTAGGTGATTTTGGGGTCGTGATTTTGGGGTCGGAGACAAAAATCATAATTGGAAATAGAAATAATTATTTTAATTTATTTTTAATTATCCAATCATGATTTTTGTCTCCGACCCCAAAATCACGAAAAAATCATCTTGTCTCAAACCCACGAAATTCTGAAATCATCTCAACTGCAAAAGTTAGTTTAGCCTTCAATATAATCTATTAAAGCTTCAACAGATTTTGTTGATTTTTCAATATTTTTCATTAATAAACCTGAACTATTTTCCATTCTAAACCCATTATATTTTTTTAGCATCTCAAAATCCACATCATCATCTCCCACAGTATATACTAATATTTTTTCTGATAATAAAGCAAATGAATAATAACTGGAATTAATTTCTTTAATTAATTGTTTTACAGCTTTTTCTTTGTTATTTTCCTTCGAATTTAAAAACAATTTTTCATTTTCTTTTATTGTTATTTCAAAAATATTTGAAATACTTTCCACTTCTTTCTTTATATCATTTAATATTGCTATATTTCCTTTTATTTTATAACCTATTATCTCAGTAGGTATATTATCATAATTATCTATGATTTTTTCTTTATTTTGGATTTTTATGCTATTTAAATAGTATCTTGTTATTTCTATGTTATAATAGTTATTTAATGTTTTTTCTATTTTATTAAAGTCTTCAATATTAAGAAAATTCTTATATATTATTTTACCATTATTATTAGAAATAACTGCCCCATTATTTGTACATATAAAATCATATGGTATTTTATATTTTTCTATTTCAGTCATCAATGAAGTATAACCTCTTGAAGTTGCTATAGCAAAATAATTTCCTAAATTTCTAAATTCTTTTATTTTATTTATATTGTTTAAAAGGCTTGTTTCATCTGTATATAAAGTATTATCATAATCAGACACTAATAATTTTTTCAGTAATATCCCTCCTATTTTCCCATAACTCACTTGAAGATAAATATTTTATATCTTTTAATTCTTTTTCCCAATAATTAATTGAATTTTTTATTATATCTTGAATTTTTATTAAATAATTATCTGTTATATAATGAAAACACCAATAACTTTGATGTGATATTGAAGGAAAAGGCTCTTTCATTATTTTAATAATGTTTGTATTTTCCTTTTCCTTTGAATCGTAATAGTCTTTTGATATATATAAATATTTTTTATTATTATATGAATTACCTAGCTCAAATCCTATAATATTTTTAAAATAATTTAAATTTATTGGAACTTTTTCTTGAAAAGCATTTTGATTTATTTTTTTCTTAATATATTTATCTATTATTTTATTTTCGGCAAAGTTTTTTCTTACATTTATTATATTACTTACTCTATAAACTTTATTATTTATTGAAAATAAACTGTCATCTGTTATAAATGAGAAATGTTTTTCTAACAATTTTAACATAAGAGAAGTTTTTCCACAACCACTATCACTTAATATACACAATGCTGTTTTATTTATCCCTATTGCCGAAGAATGTAAAGGCAATATTTCAGAGCTGGATGTTAAAAAGTCTAAAATAATTCTATTTAAATTATCTTCATTTCCTATTAAATATATATTATTATTATCATATGAATAATGTAAATAAAAATTATCATTATCATATGGAAATATTGCAAAAACTTTATTTCCTCTTCTATAATATTTATTAATATGACTTTTTAAATCATAATGTTTATCTAGATATTTATTTAAACTATCATAAAACACTTGCAAATTTATTGGATTAAATTGAATATATTCATTTTCACAATAATTTATAAATTTTCTTACTTTAGAATCTAATCTTATTACATGTATATTTATCTCAATATTATCATATTTTTGATTTTGAGGAAATTTGTTAAAAGATAAATTCCTATATGGAAAATAGCTATATATATTAAAAATAAAATTTCCTATCTTTTCAATTGTTTTGTAAATCTTTCCGTACCTATACAATAAATTTTTAAGTTTAATTATTGTATAGAAAAAATCAACTTTTATCTTGACCTTATATAAGATTTTTCCGTATACAATAAGTAAAAATCAACCTTAAAAGACCATCAATAGCTTTATATATAGATTTGCGACTTTTCTTATCGTATAGGAAAATCAACTTTTATCTTGACCTATATAGGATTTTTTCGTATACAACAAGTAAAAGTGACCTTTAAAAAGCCCCGTGATAGCCTTTCTAATGTAGCTTTGCTACTTTTCGTATAATTTAAACTTAAAAATAATCATTGTCTTTCTTTAAAATTTAATAGCTAATCTCTCTTTCTTTAAATAGATGGGCATATAGGATCTACTCCATATAAATTACCTTTATTAAAATTCTGTAATGCCATACATCCTTTACCACATATTCCATTATTAGGGCAAGATTTGCAATAAGATATATTATTTTTTCGTTCTTCAATCTTTTGTTTCATTTTATTTTTACAAATATCTTCTAGTTCTATAAAATCCTTTTCTAATAATGAACCAACATCAAAACCTGCTTCTGATTTCATTAGCCATGGGCAAGGTCCTAATTTCCCATCATATGTTATATTTAAAAATTGATGTCCTTTACATTCTTGTAAAATATTATTATTTTCATCTGGTCTATCAGCACGAAATACTTCTATTTTTAAATTTGACTTTTTATCTCTATTCTTTTCAATTTTTTCAACTTTACTTGATAACTTCTCTACTAATTTTTTCTTATTATCCTTAAAATTTTTTGCCCCTCTCCCCAATTCTGCTACTAAATAAAAACTTAATACACTTAAGCTTTTATCTTCTGCGATTTTCACAACCTCTTCTAATTCATCAATACTTTCTTCTGTAACCATAAAACTTGCTCCTACATTTATAGGTGAATCTCTTAATAAATCCATAACTTTCATAAGTTTGTCATAAGAACCTATAACACCTCTTAAAGAATCATGAGTATGAGCCTTTGCACCATCTAAACTTAAATGAATATAATTAACTCCTGAGGAATATAATCTATAAATTAAATCTTCATTAAGTAATATACCATTTGTACTTAATGACGGAACTATTCCTTTAGATGAAATATATTTACAAACTTCTACTATATCTTTTCTTAAAAGTGGTTCTCCACCTGAAAGCCAAATAGCTGATACATTTTTATCTTTTGAA
The DNA here is from genome assembly GCA_963558115.1 of uncultured Clostridia bacterium. GTDB lineage: Bacteria > Bacillota > Clostridia > TANB77 > CAG-508 > CAG-269. The sequence continues at coordinate 411 of CAUWFY010000105.1, read as the reverse complement.
ACATTATCAATAATCTTATAAACCTCTTCTGTTGATAATTCTTTAGTTATACCTTTTTTAGTATTTTGATAAAACAAACAATGTTTGCAATTCATATTACATCTAGGAGTAATTTCCCATAATATTCTTGTTTTGTCATCACTTAAATTAAATGGACATGAATTTAATACCTTCATATGTTTTCCTCCTTTAACAAAGGGTCTTTTGAAAAATATGTTTTATTTCTTTCTTTACAAATTGCTGGACATCCTGTTTTATATATATCGTATCTTGCTTTTTTCATCTTATTAAAATGCTGAATAGTATCTTCTTTTATAATATCTTTAAAGTTGCTATCTTTTAGACATTTTCTACTTGTGTAATTACTATCCATCTTTTTAATCCATGAGCAAGGAGAAACATAACCATTTG
>CAUWFY010000104.1:0-5041 GCA_963558115.1 uncultured Clostridia bacterium | reverse complement strand
GGTTATTTATTTTTTATAAAAAGATAGCAAAATTAATAGACTCAGAAGCAATAAAAGGTAATGCATATGATAGTATATCAGATGTAGTCTCTACACTTGTAGTATTAGTATCAGCTCTTATAGCAAAATTTGCAGGAATTACTATTGATGGATATGTTAGTATTTTAGTTTCTATATTTATATTATTTACAGGAATAAAAGCAATGAAAGAAACTTCAGATATATTGTTAGGTCAAAAGCCTGATGCTGATTTTGTAGAAGCAATTGAAAAATTTACAAAAAAATATGATATGATAGTAGGAATTCACGATATGATGGTACATGATTATGGACCAGGAAGAAAAATAGTATCATTTCATGCAGAAGTTCCAGAAAATAGTGATATTTGTAAAGCTCATGATATAATAGACCAAATGGAGCAAGATATATTAAATGAATTTAATTGTATAACTACAATACATATGGATCCGATAGCAGTAGATAATGAAGAAATAACAGAAATGAAAGAATTTACAGAAAAAGTGGTAAAAGATATTAATGACGAATATTCAATACATGATTTCAGAATGACTGATGGAGGAGATAGGATAAACTTGATTTTTGATTTAGTGATTCCTAGAGAAGAGAAAATAGATAAAGAAGAACTAAGAAAAGAAGTTCAACAAAAAATACATGAAAAAGATAAAAAATATTATGCAGTTCCTAAAATAGAATGTTCTTATGTATAAAATTTGTAATAAAATGAACAAAATAATTGAAATATTATATAAAAAATAGTAAAATGTATATATAATAAGGAGGATTTAACTTAAAATAATAGAACTTTTACAGATATATACCTTCTAAGAAAAGAGAAAGGATTTGAGTTGGAGATGAGAAAAGTTGCTAATACCTTATGGGGAATAGTATTAATTGCTTTAGGAATAATTTGCATATTAAATATTTTTGAAATAACACATATAAATTTATTTTTTGATGGTTGGTGGACATTCCTAATTATAATACCAAGTTTTATCGAAATGATAGCAAGAAAAAATAAAACTTGGAGTATTATTTGGTTAATAATTGGAATTACTTTATTTATAGATTGTAGGTGCATTTTTGATTTTTCTCTAATTATACGATTAATATTGCCAGTAGTATTAATAGTAATAGGATTAAATCTGATATTAAAAAATGAATTTGATAAAAGATTATCTAATAAAGTTAAGGAAATGAATAAGAACGATGAAGAATTAGAAGAATATTTTGCGACGTTTAAAGAAGTGAGACCTTTATTTAAAGAAAAAGAATTTAAAAGTGCTAGTTTAGATGCTATATTTGGTAGTGTAGAATTAAATTTAAAAAATGCAATAATAAAAAAAGATCAGATAATTAAAGCTAGTGCAATCTTTGGAGGTATTGATATAATTATACCTGAAAATGTTAATATAAAAATTAAATCTACACCAATTTTTGGATTGGTTAGTAAAAAAGTAAATTCGACATATAATGAACAATTACCAACAATTTACATAAATGCTTTTTGTATGTTTGGAGGTGTTAATATAAAATGACGTTTTTTCAAAAATGCATAAAGATAGGTGCGATAATATTGGGTACAATTCTTATAGGAATGATAACGTATATAATATTATTCGTATTAATATTTTTATCAGATGTACTACGTAGCGATAATGGTCCAATCATATTAGAAGATTATTATGAAGAAAATCAAGAAGATGATTATTATGAAAATATGATATATGAAGATTTAGATGATTTATATTATAAGGACCGTACAAATCAACTATAAATTAGCATTGAACGATTATTAAATTTTAATCGTTCAATTTTTATAGTTTTAATAAAAAATTTATTTACTATTTTGTAAAAAAATGATAAAATATGAAAACGAAACTAATAAAAGGAAGAAGGACAAAAAGTTGAGTATTAAAGTGTTGGCAATAATAAATCCAGCGTCTGGAAAAGGAAATATAGTAGAACATATAGATGAAATAAAAGAAAATTTAAAAAATCAAGATATGGAGACAGAAGTGCATCTTACTAAAAAAGAGTATAATGCTAAAAAAATTATAGAAGATAATATAGAAGGAAAAGATTTAATTTTAGTATGTGGAGGAGATGGAACATTAAATGAGGTAGTAACAGCATTTATGGAAAAAGAAATAAAAGATGTAACTGTTGCATATATACCACTTGGAACTACTAATGATTTAGCTAAATCGTTAGAAATGCCAATAAAAGATATTTCGATAACAAAAAGATTATTACAATCAAAAGCAAGAGTGATAGATATAGGAGAATTTAATAATAAAAAGTTTTTCTGCTATGTAGCAGCTTTTGGAATAATGACAGATGTATCGTATATGACTTCACAAAAATTAAAAAATAAATATGGAAAATTTGCATATTATATGAAAGCTATTAAAGAAATAGTAAAGATTCCAACATATAAAGTGAAAATAAAATATGATGATGAAGAATTAGAAGGAGAATTTATATATGGTGGAATTAGTAATTCTGTTTCAATAGCCGGATTTGAATGGTTTGATAGAAATGAAATAAGTTTAGAAGATGGCAAATTTGAAGGTGTTTTTATTAGAAAACCAAAGAATTTATCGGGATATTTTAAAATTTTAACTGCATATAGAGAAAAAGATTATAGTTGGAACAGAGATATTGTGTATTTTAAAGCAAATAAAATACAAATAGAAACCGAGGAAGAAGTTGCTTGGACAATAGATGGAGAATTTGCTGGAAGATTAAATAATGTAAATATACAAAATTGTAGTAAAGCACTTGAACTTGCAGTATGTGAAAAGCAAAAATAAGAAAAGTAATATATTTGAGCTAAGAGAAAATGCACTTTTAGATATATAACTAAAATGAAAAAATAGATGAAAAAATGAAAGGAATTACAAATGCTGAAAAGAATCATAGAAAAAAATTATAAATGGATAACAATTTTATTATGTGTAATAATAGTATTAATGATGTTAGAAGATATTTTTAACAGTCAACAACTAACAATAGATACAGTAATTTACAAAAATGTAATTTTAAATTTAAGGTCAGAGCCACTAACAGCTATAATGAAAGGCATAACTAATTTAGCATCTGCATATGCACTTATAGCGATAACAATAGCATCATTTGTTTTTATAAGAAATAAAAAAATAGGTAAATGTATTACTGTTAATTTAGTATTATCTACTTTGTTAAACCAAATATTAAAATATGTAGTACAAAGACCAAGACCAGAAGGATATATGATAATAAATGAAAATGGGTATAGTTTTCCTTCTGGACATTCAATGATAAGTATGGCCTTTTATGGATTAATAATTTATTTGATATGGAAAAAAATTAAGAATGTGAAGATAAAATATCTTTTATGTGGATTACTTTCAATATTAATACCTTTGATAGGTTTTAGTAGAATATACTTAGGAGTACATTATGCAAGTGATGTAATAGGAGGATTTGCAATATCAATAGCATATTTAGTACTTTACATAGGAGCAGTAAAAACATATTTAAATATAGAAAAGGAAGAAAAAATGAATAAACGAGAAATGGTTAAATTAAGGAAAAAAAGAAAAAAACTAAGAAATAGTTTCAAATATGCTTTTGAAGGAATAGGAGAGGCTTTGAAAACAGAACAAAATTTAAAAATTCATTTCTTTATAATGATAGCTGTTATAACAGCAGGATTAGTATTTAAAATAAATGCAATGGAATGGATTGCATGCATTATATTGTTTGGCTTAGTTATATCCTTAGAATTAATAAATACTGCAATAGAAACAACAGTTGATATTGCAATGCCTGAAAAAAATGAAAAAGCTAAATTAGCAAAAGATGTAGCAGCAGGTGCTGTATTAATGTCAGCTATAATGGCAATAGTTGTTGGATTAATAATATTTTTACCAAAAATTTTCTAAAGTATATAATCAATAATACTACAAATATAAGTTAAAATTTCTATAGTATATTAATAAAAATTGATAATATATATTAGAAAATTTTAGATAACAATCAAAAAATATTTTTAATAATTCAAATATTATAATAATATATTTATTAAAAAGTATAAGTTTTTTAAAAAGACTTGTACTTTTTTAATTATACCTATATAATGAAAGTACAAAAAGGAGGTTATATAAAAATGTCTTTCATAGAAGAAATAAAAACAAGAGCAAAAGAAAACATAAAAACAATAATACTTCCAGAAGCAGATGACATACGAATATTAGAAGCAACTCAAAAAATAAATAAAGAAGGGTTTGCGAAAATAATTTTAATAGGAAATGATGAAGATATTTTGAAAAAAGCAAAAGAAAATAACTTAGATATAAGTGGCACAAAAATAATAAATCCATCATCATCTAAAGACTATGATAAATATGTCAATTTATTGTATGAACTAAGAAAAAATAAAGGTATGACTGAGGAAAAAGCAAAAGAATTAGTGCTAAACCCAGTATATTATGGAATGTTAATGGTAAAAGAAGGTAAAGCTGATGGATTAGTATCTGGTGCAGCACATTCTACATCTGATACCTTAAGACCAGCACTTCAAATATTAAAAACAGCTCCAAATACCAAATTAGTTTCAGCATTTTTTGTAATGGTAGTTCCAGACTGTGAGTTAGGAGAAAATGGAGTATTTATTTTTGGAGATAGTGGTTTAAACGAAAATCCAGATATGGATCAATTATCAGAGATAGCAATATCTTCTGCAAAAAGTTTTAGACAATTAGTAGAAAAAGAACCTAAAGTAGCGATGCTTTCATATTCAACACATGGAAGTGCACATTCAGAACTAACGGAAAAAGTAATTGGAGCTACTAAATTAGTAAAAGAAAAAGAAAAAGATTTACTAGTAGATGGAGAATTACAACTAGATGCAGCAATAATTCCAGAAATAGCAAAATCAAAAGCGCCTACAAGTCCTATAAAAGGAGAAGCAAATACATTAATATTTCCAAATTTAGATGCAGGAAATATAGGTTATAAATTAGTTCAAAGATTAGGA
>CAUWFY010000103.1:0-5130 GCA_963558115.1 uncultured Clostridia bacterium | reverse complement strand
GTATCTCTTATTCAATTTTTTTCTAAAATTTCCCTACTAAAAGTTTATACTAACTCCACATTATGTCGTATTTTTTTGTATGTTTTTTTACATGTAAGTTTGATATTCTAATTTATAATTAATTATTTATTTTTGGTTAAACTATATTTATCGGAGGTTGATATGAAATCTAAACAAAATGAAAAAATAAAAATAGGTAAAATTATGCAAAGTATCAGAAAATCGTTAGGCATGACTCAAGAACAAGTAGCTGAAAGATTAGACTTAGCTCCTCGATATATTTCTGATATTGAACGTGATAAAACTAAAGGAAGTCTAGATACTCTTGTTAAGTTATGCAATGTTTATAACGTGACTCCAACCTTTATTTTAAAAGATTACCTAATTAATCAAGATTTTAATATGGATCCAAATTTAATAGGTTATTATAGTCTTTCTGATTATGAAAAAAAAGTAGTTTTAAATATAATTAAATTTATGAATTCTCAAAAAAAATAACGAGATGATTAATATTTTATTACTAATCATCTCTCTTTTAATTTTGCATATACTTGTTAGTATAAAAAATTCCTAAAAAGTGTTTTGTACAAAATTACGCTATTCCATTCCCTCTATTATTAATTTTGTAGCTAATTTAAAACCTAGTTTAAATTGATTTTCTGCTTCCATTCCTTCTTTTATTGCTAAGTTTTCCATCAGCTCATCAAATAAATTTATTTTTTCTACATCCTTTTCATTTTCTCTTATTTTTGCCATAAAATTTCTAATTGTTACCAATATTTCTTGATATTCTTCTTCTTTTGGAATTTCCTTTGCTGGGCTAAAATCTCCATAATATATTTTTTCCAATATTTTGTTATTTTTTTCTTTCATTTTATCACCCCAACAACATTTTACTATATATTGGAAATTTTTTCAACCTTTAAAGGTTGTTTTTTACATTTTTTTACTTTTATCGATTTTAGTAATTTTGGGGTAATTTTGAAGACAAATGATTTCGGGGTCGGAGACAAAAATCATCAAAAAGATGATTTTTGTCTCCGACCCCAAAATTATCTTGCCTTCGACTCCGAAATTATGACTTTGTCGGAATCCTTATTACTACTTCTGTACCTTGTCCAACAACACTTTTTATATCTATGCTTCCACCATTTTTATCTAAAATTTCTTTGGCTATTGATAGACCTAGCCCAGTTCCTCCCATTTCTCTCGTACGAGCTTTGTCTACTCTATAGAATCTTTCAAATATTCTTGTTAAGTCTTTTTCTGGAATTCCTATTCCATTGTCAAATATTTTTATATATGCATCATTATATACAAAACCTACATATATTTTTATTTCTCCATTTTTTGGAGTATATTTTATACTATTTGATAAAATATTTAAGACTACTCTTTCTATATCATCTTTGTCTGCATATACAGGTGGCACATCTGCTGTTACAAAACAATTTACTAGGTGATTTTTCTTTTTTATTTCTATTCCTAATTTATCTTGACATCTTTTTACTAATTCACCTAAGTCAAATTGTTCTTTTTTAGTTTTCTTTTTGTTGTTATCATATCTAGACAAGGTTAAAAGGTCTGTTACTAATCTTGCCATTCTTCTTGCTTCTGAAGCTATAACATTTAAAAACTTTTCTCTTGTTTCTTCATCATAATCTGCTTCTAATAATGTATCTGCATACCCCATTATTGATGTTATTGGTGTTTTCAATTCATGTGATACATCTGCTACAAATTCTTTTTGCATATTATCTAGTTTTACATGTTCTGTAATATCTTGAATTACTGCTATTACTCCATTTGGCCTATCTTCTTCATTTTTAAATGGTGCAAAAAATACATTTACAAACTTGTCCTCTACTTGTATTCTTTGTTCTGTTGAAGTCCAATTTTCCAAGTAAATAATTTTTTCCATATTTATTCCTAAATTAAACTTTTTGAATATATCTTCAAAGGTAATATCTTCAGGTCTTATACTTAAAAATTTCTTTGCTGCTGGATTTATTAAAATTATTTCACCTTCCATATTGAAAGCAATTATTCCATCTGTCATATGTAAAAGTATTGTTTCTATTTGATTTTTTTGTGTTGATACTTCACTTAGTTTTTCTTTTAATTCAACTGTCATCATATCAATTACTTCTTCAATATTTCCAACTTCATTATTTTTCTTTTCTTTTATTATTTTTATTTTTCCTTTATGTTTTTGTTCATCTTCTGCTATTTTTTCTGCACTTTTTATTAATTTATTTATTGGATATATTACAAATTTTGATAAAAATAATGAAATTACTATTGCACATATTATAAATGCTAAACTTGTTATTACTAAAATTATTACATTATTTTGTTGTGTTCCTTGCAAATAGTTTGTAACTTGTTCTAAATTTTGTATTTCTCCACTTTCTATTTGTGTATTTAATACATTTATTGAATTTATATATGCAATCCCTATTCCACTTATTAATATTATTCCTATTAAGAAAATTATTAATATTATTTTAAATTGTATTGTTTTTAACATTTCTTTCCTTCCTATTTTTTATTCTCTATTGTTTTTATAATTTCATTATATATTTTTTCTTCCACATTACTAGTTGAAATTTTTAATGCATTTTTTGCCATTTGTTCACTTTTGTTTTTATCTAATACAATTTCTTCTATTGTTTTATTTAATATTTCACCTTTCATTTCATTATCTAATATTATTTTAGCTGCATTAATTTTTTCTAAAACTTTTGCATTATATAGTTGATGGTCATGGCTTACATTTGGCAGAGGTACTAATATCGATGGCTTTCCTAAGTTTGAAATTTCTGTTATTGTCATCGCTCCACTTCTTGCTACTATCACATCTACTACATTCATAATTTCTTCCATATTATATATATATGGTACTACTTTTATATCTTTTATAGCATTTATATTTATGTTATTATCCTCTAAATTTTCTTTTATTATATCGTATTGTTTAGGTCCTGTTGCCCATATCATTTGGTATTCTTTATTCTTTTTATTTTTTATTATATCTTCAATAGCTTCATTTATTCTTTTAGCTCCTTGACTCCCACCAAATACTAACACAATTGGCTTGGTTTCATTTAATCCCATATCAGTTATAATTTTTCTTTTTTCTTCTATACTATAATTTTTCTTTTTTATCTTTACTGGTGTTCCTGTGTATACAACATTTTTAGCTTTTTTTATTCTGTCTATTGCATCTTCAAATGATACTAAAATTGTATCTGCTTTTTTAGATAGCATTTTTACTGCTTTTCCTGGGAATGCATTACTTTCATGTAATAATGTTGGAATTTTCAAGCTATGTGCTGAAGCTATTGTTGCCCCACATATGTATCCACCTGTTCCTATTACAATATCTGGTTTGAATTCTTTTATAATTTTCTTTGCTTCTCCATATCCTTTAAAGGTTTTATACATTTTTTTTATATTTTCTATTGATATTTTTTTACTTAATCCATATGCATCAATAGTTTTTAGTTCATATCCTGCTCTTGGTACTAAATCATTTTCTAGTCCACGAGTAGTACCTATAAAAATAATTTTTGAATCTTTTTGTTCTTCTCTTATTTTGTTAGCAATAGCTAATCCTGGATTAATATGTCCTGCTGTTCCTGCTGCTGCTATAATTACTCTCATTTTTCCAATCATTCCTTTCTTTTTAATTTATGAGTTTATAGATTTCATATCTATAAACTAAAGAAGAATTAATGAATACTTTCATTGTAATTTTAAATTCATAAGTATTCATTAATCCCTCCTATTTTATCATCTATTATATTTATTTTCAAATTCTACTCTCGCTTTGCACCAGCCTTTGAAATATTTAGGAGAACTCCCATTTCGCAGAGCAATATAAATAGTGCTGAACCTCCATAGCTAAAGAACGGCAACGGCATTCCTGTTGCTGGCATTGATGAGGTAACAACTGCTATATTTATTATTACTTGTATCGCAACTTGTGCTGTTATTCCTATTGCAACTAAACTTCCAAACATATCTGGAGCTTTCATTGCTATTAATACACCTCTCCAAATAAATACTGCAAATAATATTAATACTGCTGCACAACCTATAAACCCTAACTCTTCTGCTAATATTGAAAAGATAAAGTCATTATGTGGCTCTGGAATATATAGATATTTTTGTTTACTTTCACCCAGTCCTGCTCCAAATAGCCCCCCTGAACCAATTGCATATAAACTTTGAATAACTTGCCATCCATCTCCTCTCATGTCTTTCCATGGGTCTAAAAATGTTGTTACTCTTTGTAGTCTATATGGTTCTTTAATTATTAATAATGTTAAAAGTGGAATTCCTCCTACTACTCCTGTTGCCAAGAAGTGCCAAAATTTACATCCTGCCACTATCATCATTACTGAAATAATTCCTATTATTACAATAGAAGCACTAAGATGTGGTTCTAATAATAGAAGACCTATTATTGGTATTATTAATGCAAAATGAAATAAAAAACCTTTTCTATATTTTTCTAGTTTATCTCTATTTTTGCTTAATATTGTTGCATAAAATATTATCATTAAAAATTTTGCAATTTCAGATGGTTGTACTGATAACGCATCTGTTCCTACATATATCCATCTAGTAGCTCCGTTTACAGTTTTACCTATTGCTAGAACTGCAATTAGTAATAATATAGATACTACATATGCTAATATATAATATTTTTTATAAAATCTATAATCAACTTTAGATATAACTAGCATAAATCCTAATCCTAAAACAGCAAATATAGCTTGTTTTGTAAAAAATGAATAACTATTTCCATCTGATAATGCTGATGGAGAACTTGCAGATAATACCATTACCAAACCTAATGATAATAATAGTAATATTACTACAACTAAAGTAAAATCTACGGGATTATTCAAAAAACTTGAAAATTTATTTGTTTTCTTTTTGGCCATATGAACCTCCCTCTTTTAAATCTTTTGTAAATTATATTACCTGTAATCCTACTATACATAATAAAAGTGTTACTGTACTAAATATTATTACAACTTTATTTTCTTTCCATCCTGATAATTCAAAATGATGGTGTAATGGTGCCATTTTGAATAATCTTTTTCCTGTTTTCTTATA
>CAUWFY010000102.1:0-5157 GCA_963558115.1 uncultured Clostridia bacterium | reverse complement strand
AAGAAATGAATTTATTAAAGACATAAAAAGAGAAATAATAAATATTAAATTTTTAGTAGAATCAATTTTAAAATTATCAAAAATTGATAGTAATACTATTAAATTCATAAAAAAAGAAGTAACTATTCAAGAAATTCTTGAAGAAGCAGTAAAAAATATTTCAATGATGAAAGAAATTAGAAATATTAAAATAAATGTAAAAGGTAATACTAAAGATACAATTATTTGTGATATGAAGTGGCAGGTAGAAGCAATAACTAATATCTTGAAAAATTGTATAGAACATTCTAAAGAAAATGGAGAAATAGAAATAGTATATGAAAAAAATAATATATATGAAGAAATAAAAATTATGGACTATGGAACAGGAATAGATAAAGAAGACTTGCCACATATATTTGAGAGATTTTATAAAGGTAAAAATTCTTCAAGCGACAGTATAGGAATAGGTTTAGCGTTATCAAAATCTATTATTGAAAGTAATAATGGATATATTGAAGTAATATCAGAATTAGGGGAAGGAAGTATATTTACAATAAAATATTTTTAATGTTATTAGAAAAAGGTTGTTATATTTTGAATATTGAAACTTTATTATTATTAATAATTTATTAATGTCACTTACTTGTCACTTTGTATGATTTATAATTAAATAAATATTACTTTTACAATAAAAAAGGAAAAGTGACAAAACTGTAATATAACTGTAATATAAATCGATGGTAAATACTATAAAGTAATTTTATAATAAAATTATAGATGTAGATGAAAAAAGTAGTAAAAGAAGGCGATAAAAATGAAGAAATTTTTAAAATTATTATTAGTTGCAATATTAATAGTTGTTAGCTTATCATTATTAGTTATTGGTAATGGGTACAAAATGTATAAAGAAGCAGTAGATAAGATAAGTGTTGAAAATAAAGTGAAAGAGATTCAAAGTAAAGAAAATTATACAAAAATTTCAGAACTACCACAGATGTACATAAATGCAGTAATTAGTGTCGAAGATCACAGATTTTATAAACATCCCGGCATTGATATAATTGCAATAGGAAGAGCTATAGTAAGTGATATTAAGGCTATGAGCTTTGTAGAAGGCGGAAGTACCATTACACAACAACTAGCTAAAAACATATATTTTACACAGGAAAAGAAGATTGAAAGAAAAATAGCAGAAGTATTTATGGCATCTGAAATAGAAAAGAGGTATAATAAGAATGAAATACTAGAATTGTATTTAAATACAAGCTATTTTGGAGATGGATATTATACAGTAAAAGAAGCAAGTAGAGGATATTTTGGAAAAAAACCAATGGAAATGAGTGATAGTGAATGCATAATGTTAGCAGGGATACCAAATGCTCCTTCAGCATATGCACCAACTAAAAATCCGGAATTAGCAAAGCAAAGACAAAAACAAGTAATTAAGAAAATGGTAAAAAATAAATATTTGACACAAGAAGAAGCAGACAAAATATTACACAAATAATGATATTTGTAAAGGGTGTGGAGCTATAATATATAGGCAGAGATTAAAAAAATTTAATTAAAAAATACCGTTGTGGTAAGTGTAATGGGAGATTAGAAAAAATAAATTTTGAAAAATCTTAAAATATGCTACACAAAAAGAAAAAAATGTGATAAGATAGTACAAGTTAAATTTGTAAAGATTATTTTTACAAATAAGGTTATACAAATAATGAATTCACATAAAATGCGAAATTTTAATACAATTTGAGTGTAATTACTCAAAAAGTGAACACACAAATTTGCACAACTTTGTTTTTTTGAAGTGATAACAAATATAACATAAAAAACAGTAATCGTAGATGGCTGTAAAAATAAAGGAGGAATTAACAATGTCAGGACACAGTAAATGGCACAACATACAAGCCAAAAAAGGAAAAGCTGATGCAGCAAGAGGAAAAATATTCACAAAATTAGGAAGAGAACTATTAATAGCAGTAAAAGAAGGTGGACCAGATCCAGCAGGAAATTCAAAATTAAAAAATGTAATAGCTAAATGTAAAGCAGCAAATATGCCAAATGATACAATTAACAATGCAATAAAAAAAGCATCAACAAGTAATGAAAACTATGAAGAAATAGTATATGAAGGATATGGACCAAATGGAGTAGCTGTAATAGTAGAAGCTTCAACAGACAATAAAAATAGAACAGCAGCAGATGTAAGACATGTATTTGATAAAGCAGGAGGAAATTTAGGAACAACAGGATGTGTATCATATATGTTTAACAAAAAAGGAGTAATAATCATAGAAAAAGCTTCAACAGATATGGACGAAGATGAATTAATGATGTTAGCATTAGATGCAGGAGCAGATGATTTCCAAGCATCAGAAGAAATATATGAAATAACAACAGAACCATCAGAATTTACACAAGTAAGAGAAAAATTGGAAGAAGCTGGATTAGAATTTTTAGAAGCTGAAATACAAATGTTACCTACAACAACAGTAGCTTTAGATGAAAAAGGTACTGAAAAAATGGAAAGATTAATTGAAAGACTAGAAGAATTAGATGATGTAGCAAATATATATCATAACTGGGAAGAATAATAAATCAAAATAGATAAATGACAGTAAGATACAGTTATTTATCTATTTTTACATTATATATATTGTTGATAAAAAAGAATAATAATTTTAAAATTTAAGCTTAATAGTTTAAGAAAATATTAAAGAAATAGTTTTATTATAAAAACAAAAGTTAAATACATAAAAAATATAAATATATATATAAATAGCAGATAAAGTGGAGGAAAATATAATGCAAAAGAAAAATAATAAGTTACAAATAGTGATATTAATAATACTAATATGTATATTAATAGCATTAGGAGCATTTTCATATTTGTACTTTTTCACAGATTTATTAAAGAGTCCAAGTGAAGCATTTATTAAATATGCTACTCAAATAAGTAGTAATAAAAATGGATTTATAAGTGATAATCTTCAAGAATACTATAACAAGCAAAATTCAAGCCCATACGAAGAAAATGGAAATATGAACTTTAAAATTTCAATACCTAATTTAGAAGAAGAACTAAAGTTAGTACAAAATTTTAATATAGAAACTTCAGGAAAAGAAGATAGAACTAATCAAAACATCGAAAAACAAATAAACTTTAATTATTCTAATAATCAAGAATTTCCAATGACATATATAAGAAATCAAGACACAGAAGGAATTCAAACAAAATATGTAGGGAAAAAATTTATTGCAATTAGAGAAGAAAAAAATGAAAATGAGCAACAAGTAAATACTGAAAATAATATTGAAAATGATGTAATACAAAATATCGATAATGACGAAAATAAAGATAACAATAATAATTCGGAAGACCAACAAGAACAAAGCGAAAATGAAGAACAAAAAGGAGCAGATGTCACAAAGTTAGAAAAGAAAGTAGAAAGTGCAAAAAATAGAAAAATAGAAGCTCAAGATATAATAGAAATATATAATAATTATGGAAAAATAATTAAAGGACAAGTAGAAGGAGATAATTGTATTAAAATATCTGATAATCAAAATACAGCATATAAACTAAAATTAACGGGAGAGAAAACAAGAGATATATTGATACAAATGCTAGAAAAACTAAAACAAGATGATAAGACACTTAGTATAATAAGTGATTACTATAAATTACTAGGAACTTCAACAGGCTTAAAATCTAGTGACATAAACAAAACAATAGAAAAGTTAAAACAAAGTGACAAACTAAAGAACACAGATACAGAGATATCTTTATATGTTCAAAAAGGAAAATTAAATAAAATTTTAGTAACTTCAGCAAATAACAAAATTGAAATAACAAAAAATGAAAATAAATCAGAAACTTTATACAATATAATTTTAGAAATTGAAGATTCTGAAAGTAATCCATATAAATTTAATTTAGATATAAAATATACAGGATTAGAAAATTTAGAAGAAATAACAGAAAGCTATAACTTGAAAATTGAAACTCCATATACTGATAATAGCTTAAATTCAGAAACAAAAATATTGTCAAAAGAAGAAGAAAAATCAGCAGTAGAAACTATGGTTGCAGATGCAAAATCAGAAAAATTATTAAAAGGCGAAAATGCTGATACAATTACAGATACAGATATTCAAAATATTTTAAATTCAGGTAATAATGAATTTTATTCAAATATGGAAATAGAAAAGCAAGATGAAATCACTTTTAAAATTACATTTATTAATACAAATGATGAATTTTTAATAAATAATAAAGGAAAAATAACAAAAGAACCAGATAAAAATGAAAGAAAAGATGAAACAACTAAAAAAACAGAAAAAATACAATATGAAACTAATTTTGAAAATAAAGTAAAATTTGTACCAAATATAAGTGTTGAAAAATTAACATCAGAAAATGCAGTTATATTAAATGATAAAGACCAAGAATATGTAGATAATTTATTATCAGCAATAGAACAAAGATGGAAAGATGTTAATGGGCAATTTATGGAAGAATTAGAAGTATCTGAAGAACAAAACCCAATAAAATACATTATACCAACATATATTTTGCCACAAAATGCGAATGGACAAAACACAAATCAAGAAGAAGTCAATACTTTTAATGCAAAGTTTGAGTTATATCAAAGCACAAATTCAAAAGGAGCAACAGTAAAAGGTTTATTAACGACAATACAAAATAATAATGAAGTAGAAGGAAATAATAAGATAGAAGAAGTTAACCTAAATGGAGAAGAGTTTGAAGTAACAGAGCAAAATATAACTCTTATGAAGAGTAGTATTAATGTAGAAGATGATTATAAAATAGAATTTGAAAAAGATTCAAATTCAGGTCTAATATATAGAGCAGTAGTAAATAAAAAATAATAGTTATAAAATTCCAAGTGAAGCATATATATAATAGTATATGTGAACATATTGGAAAAAAGCCAAATTGTTCAAGAAATAATTTGGTTTTTTTGTTGAGTAGTGAAATTAATTTTTCTATTCAATAAAAGATACAATCGTTATAGATTACTTGATAACGATTTTAAAAGTAGCCGCTGGAACTGAGTGTTAATTATAACTTTTTCAAATTTTGGACTACTCATTCCATTTAGAAAGAATTGGTAAGGCTTTCTCATGAGCCTCTTTCACTCAGACCCC
>CAUWFY010000101.1:0-5184 GCA_963558115.1 uncultured Clostridia bacterium | reverse complement strand
AAAGCCTAACCAATTCTAATCTTCGTTCCATGCGAACGTCAAAATCCCAAAATATTATACTTATCACATATTTCCAGCTCCTCTACAATAAATAAAATTAGTCTATAAAAAAGAAAAAATGTTCGTAAAAGGTATTGACATTTATAAAAAATGAAGATACAATAAAGGCGAACATTTTTTTAGACAACAAAAACATATTCTAAGATTTTGGCTATATAAATAGTTGTGAAAAAAAGTTAAACGAGTTGAAATTTGGGAGGTATGCACATGATTTCATCTTTACATATAAAAAATATAGGAATAATAGAAGACTTAAGTGTTGATTTAAATAATGGTTTAAATGTCCTAACAGGAGAAACAGGAGCAGGAAAAACCTTAATAATAGATTCTTTGCAAATCATTTCAGGAGGCAGATTTTCAAAAGAAATGATAAGAAAAGGAGAAACAAATTCATTTGTAGAACTTTGTATGTATAATCCTAAAAGCCAATATTCAATTGATGGAAACATTATAGTATCAAGAGAAATAAATATAAATGGAAAAAATATGTGTAAAATAAATGGAAGAATGGTTACAGTAAATGAACTGAAAGAATTTATGATGAACTTTATTGAAATACATGGACAAAATGATAATCAAACAATCCTTGATACTAAATCACATATAAAATATTTAGATGGCTTTATTTCTAGAGAATTAAAAGATGAAAAAGAAGAATATGCTAAACTATATGATAGATATGTAGAAATTAAAAATGAGTTAAAAATGAATTATGGTGATGATAAGGAAAGACAAAGAAAATTAGATTTACTTAAATATCAAACGGATGAAATAGAAGAAGCAAATTTAAAAATAAACGAAGAAGAAGAACTTGAAGAAAAACGAAAAATATTTTTAAACTCAGAAAAAATATCAGAAAATTTAACAGAAGCAGATTCTTTATTATCTGAAAATACAATAGATAGTTTAAGTATGGTAATTAGAGCCTTAGAAAAAATAGAAAACATTGATAAAAAATATGAAAAAGCAAGTACAGAATTAAAAAATTCATATTATGAATTACAAGAACTAGCTAGAGATATAAGTAATTATAAAGAAGACATATACTTTGATGAAGAAGAAAGAAATTATGTAGAAGAACGACTAGATTTAATATATTCATTAAAAAGAAAATATGGGAATGATATATCAGAAATATTAAAATATAAAGACAACATTAAAGAAGAAATTAATCATATAGAAAATTTAGATACATATAATCAAAAATTAAAAAATGAATTAAACTCAGTAAAAGAAAAGTTAAATGAGTTAGGAAGAAAAATAAGTAATATAAGAAAAAAAGGTGCTGATAAATTAAGTGAAAACATAAATAATGAGCTAGAAGACCTAGAAATGAAAAATGCAAAAATAAATGTAAAAGTTCAATATATGGAAGATGAATTTTATAAAAATGGAAAAGACCTAGTAAGATTCTATATAACAACAAATTTAGGAGAAGATGAAAAAGAATTATCAAAAATAGCTTCAGGTGGAGAAATGTCAAGGACAATGTTAGCAATAAAAAAAGTTTTAGCAGATACTGATAATATGCCAATACTAATATTTGACGAAATAGATACTGGAATAAGTGGTAAAGCGGCAAATTCAGTAGCAAACAAATTAAAAGCAATTTCAAAAAAACATCAAATAATATGTATATCACATTTACCAAATATTGCAGCAAATGCAGATTATAACTATTTCATAAGTAAAGATGTAAATGGAGATAGAACTAAAACAAAAATAAAGCAATTAGAAGAAGAAGAAATAATAAAAGAAATTGCAAGAATCTCATCTGGTGAAATTAATGAGATTACTTTAAAATATGCATATGAATTGAGAAACAAGAAAAATAATGAAGCAGCATAAGTAAATTTATTAATGCTAAGAAATAGTTTTAAATAATAGTTTGAAATGAAAAAATCTTTTATTACTATGTGTTTTAGTTGAATATATTTTGTGATAGACGTGATTAGTAAATAGGGGTAAAATATTTCTAATAATTATATATGTAAAATGCTTAATTATGTTATGGATAAAAATTAGGTTTACAAAAGAAAGAATTTAAAGAGAAAGAATAGGTTGTAAAAAAATGGATATACTTAATAAAAAAGATTAGGAGGATTAAGTATATGAAAAGTTTTTTAGCCATTAATAGCATAAATGCGATTGAGATATTAGATTCTAGAGGAAATCCAACGTTACAAGTAGAAGTGGTAACAGAAGATGGATATGTTGGGGTAGCATCAGTACCATCAGGTGCTTCAACAGGAAGTTTTGAAGCAATAGAATTGCGTGATGGAGACAAAAATAGATATTTAGGAAAAGGTGTAAAAAAGGCAGTAGAAAATGTAAATAAAAAAATTGCAAAAGAACTAGAAGGAAGGAATGTATTTGAACAAAGATTAATAGACGAAAAGATGTTAAAACTAGACGATACACCTAATAAATCTAATTTAGGAGCAAATGCTATTTTAGGTGTATCATTAGCAGTAGCAAAAGCAGCCAGCAATGCATTAGGAATGGAACTATATAACTATATTGGTGGAATAAATGCAACAGAATTACCAGTACCTATGATGAATATTTTAAATGGTGGTAAACACTCAGATAATAACATTAGTATACAAGAATTTATGATTATGCCAATAGGAAAAATTACTTTTGAGGAAAGACTAAAAAGAGGAGTAGAGATATATCACACCTTAAAAAAGGTATTAAAAGAAAAGGGGCACAGTGTAGCAGTAGGAGATGAAGGTGGATTTGCACCAAATTTTAAAAATGAAGAAGAGGCCTTAGATATAATTGTAGAAGCCATAAAAAAAGCAGGATATGAGCCAAAAAAAGATATAGTTCTAGCATTAGACATTGCAAGCACAGAAATGTTTGATGAAGCAAAAAAAATAGGAAAAGATGGTTACTATTTTTGGAAAACAGAGGTATTAAAAACAAAAACAGAAATGATACAATATTTAGTAGATTTATGCGAAAAATATCCAATAGCATCAATAGAAGACGGACTTGCAGAAGAAGATTGGGAATCATGGAAAGAGCTAACTGAAAAAATAGGAGATAAAGTTCAACTAGTTGGAGATGATTTATTTGTTACTAATAGAACTAGATTAAGAAGAGGAATAGAAAAAAATGTTGCAAATGCAATATTAATAAAACCAAATCAAATAGGAACATTAACAGAAACATTAGATACAATAAAACTAGCAAAACAAAATAATTATAGAACTATAATTTCTCATAGGTCAGGAGAAACAGAAGACACAACAATAGCAGACCTTGCAGTAGCAATAAATAGCATGCAAATAAAAACAGGAGCACCTTGCAGAACAGATAGAGTGGCAAAATATAATAGGTTGTTGAGAATAGAAAAAGAATTAACATAGATTAAATTCTAAATAAAAAAGTATATTATTAGAAATATTAAGTGGAATTTGATTTTTGATAATATCATATAAAAATAGGTGATTTGAGTATTTTATGACGATAAGAAATTAAGAATATAGAAAATGTAACAAGACTAATTTTAAAGATATTAATAATTATATAGTCAAAAAATATGATAAAAAATAATTCTGATTTTTAAAATAAAACCAGAATTATTTTTTCTATAATTATAAATTTATATTAAATAACAAAAAACATATTAGAAATATTAATGTTTCATATTATTTTTAGTTATATTATATCTTATAAAAGTATAAGTTAAAATACTAACTAATGAAACACAAACTGCTATAAAAAGTGGTTTACCAGCTTTTGGTAATTCTGCTGGTGGTTCTGTAAGTTTTAATTTAGGTGTAACATCAGAAGTTTTACTTTGATTTTTGCTATCAAAATCTGTATAAGTAATATCTACTTTCTCATTGGTATCTAATATTTTATCTACGATACTACTACTATAATTTTGTTTTAATTTTAACTTATATTGAACAATAGCTGTTTGACCAGATTTTAATTCTGGAATAGTCCATGTAATTGAATTTGTAGTTTTATCAACTTCTGCTGAAATATTTCCAATATTTGAATTTTGAACATATGCAAATTCAAAATTATCTATAATTTCTTTTGGAAAATAATCTACAATTTTAATATTTGTTAAATTTTTCTCAATAGGTAACAAATCATTATAAATATTCTTAGTTATAGTTTCTTCAATTTTATCATCTTGAATGTAATAGAATTTTCCAGCAGTTGGTTTTTCCTGAGTACCAAATATTTCTGATATTATTTGAGCATAAGTTTTATTAACTGTTGGTAAAGGATTTCTGTCAGGCTCAGAAATTCCTGTTAACATTGTTATTAAGCTTATATTATTTTTTTCTACATTAGCTAAAGCAGTATTAGTTTTCTTAATAACATCATCAGAAAAATAATTTTTATCAAAATTAATAGCAATATTAGGAACACCATCTGTTAAAACAATCATGTATTTATTATTTTTCTCAGTAGAAAAATATTTTTGAGCTAAAGTAATTCCTGATTCTAAATCTGTTCTAGGTCCATTATATTGAATATTAGATATAGAATTATTTAATTTTGTTGCATCATTTGATAATTCTGAAACTAAGCTTGCATCTTCAATAGTTCCTTCTTTAGAAACATCAGTATTACTAGAAAAACTTACAACTCCTATTTTTAAACTATTATTATCTTTTAAAAGATTGTTTACTAAAGTTTTAGCTGAAGTTATAACTAATTCTTCTCTAGTAGTACCATTAACTTCATCAAGCATACTGTCTGAATTATCTATTACAAGCATTATTTCACCAGTAGGCTTAATAGATTTTTCATTATTTACAACTTGTAGTTGTATAGTTACCTCTTTTTTATTCATATCCTTGGCAACCAATTTTTTCTCGAATTTTGAATTTTCACCTAATTCTATATTGCAAACAGGTTCTTCAACAACAGTCATAGTAACTGTATTATATGAAGCTAAAGATAGATTTGCGATTAAAATTAAAAGTAAAAATAAAGTAATAAAAATTTTCTTTTTCATATCATAACTCCTCCTAAAAAATATACATATATATTTTAACACAATGACAAAAAAATACAACAAATTTTATAAAAATTTATAAATAAATAGTTACTGGATAATGGTTTTACAAATTAACCGCTGGAAATAGT
>CAUWFY010000100.1:0-5187 GCA_963558115.1 uncultured Clostridia bacterium | reverse complement strand
ATTTTCCTTGTCTTGCTTTTTCCGTTAAATCTTCTCCAAATTGATTTAAGGTTGGTGTTTGATTATAGCTGCCTGTTTTCTTTGAATTAGAATTGTTTTCATTATTAGAACTTAAATTTTCTCCTTCATTAATTACTCTAATTATTTCTCCATAAAATTTCGGAATATTTATATTTAATTCTAATAAAATTCTGGCTGCTATACTATCTCCTTCTCTTAATAAACCTATTAATATATGTTCTGTTCCTATATAGTTATATCCTAATTTTCTAGCTTCAATAAATGCGTTTTCTATAACTCTTTTAGTTCTAGGAGTAAATCCTAAAGTTTCTTCTATTGGTGTTTCTCGTCCAACTAATTCAACTGTTATATTTAATATATCTTCAGGAGTTATCCCTTGTTTTTCTATAACTTTTGAAGCCACTCCGCTTCCTTCTTTTGCTAGTCCATATAAAATATGTTCTGTTCCTATATATCTATGTCCTAGCTCTATTGCGGCATTATTAGCAATTTCTATTGCTTTTTTTGCTCTACTTGTAAAATTATATGTCATATTCTATACATCCTTTCTTATTTTTCTTTTAGAATTTGTTTTATAATCTCAGCTCTTTTCACTTCTTGTTCAATTTTCCCTAAAGTTTCTCCTAATTTTTTTTGCATATTTGCTGGTTTTGTGTATAAATATAAGCTTTGAATTTGTAAATCTGTAACTTCTCTTAAAATTCCTAAATCTACTCCTAACTTTATATTTGAAAGTAATTCTAAGGTTTCTTCTTCTGTGATTTTTTTACAATTAGTTAATATTCCAAAACTTCTATATATTTCATCTTCTAAGTCAATTCCTTCATTTGCTAAATATTTTCTTGCTTGTCTTTCATTTTTTATTATTTTTTCAGCTATTACTTTTATATTTTTAGCTATTTCTTCTTCTGCAATACCTAAAGTTTGTTTATTAGAAATTTGATATATGTCACCTACTAATTTTCCATCTTTACTTGTAATCCCTTTTATTTCAACTCCAAAATTACTTATTACTTGTAACACTTTTTTAATGTTATTTGTTTTTCTTAGTGCTGGCAAATGTAACATTACAGATGCCTTTAATCCTGTTCCTAAATTACTTGGATATGCTGTTAAATATCCATATTTTTTACTTACACAATATCCTAAAACTTCTTCTATTTTTTTATCTAATTCTATTGCTAAGTTTAATGTATTTTCTAATTCTAATCCTGCACTATATACTTGTATTTTTAGATGATCTTCTTCTCCTATCATAATACAAATATTTTCTTCATCATTTACTAGTATACTTTTTTTATCTTTATTTTTATTTAAAAATTCTTCTGTTACAAGATTTTTTTCTAATACGCTTGTTTTTGTTATCTCATCCATATCTTTTATTTTTAAATATTTTAGTCCATATCCTATTTCATATATGCTTTCTTTTATTTTGTTTTCTAAATTTTCTAGCTCTTCACTAGATAGATTAAAACTATAGCCATTAATATTTCTTGAAAATCTTATTCTTGTACTGATGGCAACATCAGATTCTTTTCCACTTTGTAAATACCAGTTCATATTTTCCCTTCTTTCTTTACAATTTTATTCTTGATTTTTTTCTATTTCTTTTATCTTATCTCTGATTTTTGCTGCTTCTTCATATCTTTCATCTTTTATTGCTTCTTTTAATTCTAATTGTAAATTTTCTAGTTCGTTATTCTTTTTGTTTGGCATTTCTTCTTTATTTTCCACTTTTTTGTTATCATTTTTCTCTTGTCTTTTTTCTATTCTACTATCTAAAATTTTTCCAATTCTTCCTATATGTCTATTACTATTTTGTATTTTTCTGATTATAGGGTCTAATCTGTCTTCAAATACATCATAACAATTTGCACATCCTAATCTTCCTGTATTTACTATGTCATCAAATGTATATCCACATTCGTTGCATTTTAATGTTTTTATATCACTAAATAATGGCATAAATTCTGGTGTTGCAAAATCTTCCATAAAATCTCCAAAAAAACTAGAAAAGTCTATTGGCATTTTAAAATTAATTTCTCCTATTCCTAATTTTTTGCTACATTCCTCACATAAATTAAATTCTCTTTTTACTCCGTTAATATTTTCTGAGTATTTTACATTTGCTTCTTTTTTTCCACAATTATCACATAACATTTCAAATTCCTCCCTTATTCTAAATTTAATAACATATTTTTAAATATTTTTGCTCGTAATTTATCTTTTATTTCTTTTGCTATTCCTAAAACATTGTCACTCGTAGCTACTTTTAATAGCTTTGCTTCTTTTTTTGTAATAAGGTCATATGTTAAAAAATCACTAATCAAAATATCTACATCATTTGAGGTCATTTCATCTCCTATGTTTTTAATTATATGCATAAAATAATCTGACTTTGTGTTATTGACTTTCTTTATTGTTATATGACCTCCACCACCTCTTCTGCTTTCTACATAATATCCTTGTGATGGTTTAAATCTTGTTGAAATGACATAGTTTATTTGCGACGGAACACAATTAAATTGTTCTGCTAGTTCATTTCTTTGAATTTCTACTAGTTGATTATCTTCATCAAATAATTCTTTTATAAATTCTTCTATTAAGTCTGACATTCTCATTGGATTTGCCTCCTTTGTTTTTTGTTTAATTTTCATTTTCGTTTTAAATTTTAACTTTTAACTTTAATTTTAGTTCTTAGCTTGATTTTAACTTTTTGTTTTCAATTTTAATTTTGACTTTGACTTTCTTTGACCTATATTAATATTATACTCCCTTCTTTTATATTTTCAATATACTTTTTTACCTTTTAGGGAGTAATTTAGCTTATTTTTTATCGATTTTCTAATTTTTTCTATCTTTTTCTTTATTTTTTGTCATATTTGCTAATTCTTCTGCTCTTTCTTTTTGGTTGGGTAATGAAATCCAAGCGAAATAAGAAGATACAAATTCTCCATATTTGGTTGCATCTTCTCCTACTTCATTTTTTATTATTTCTTTGTTTTTATCCATACTATACACTTACCTTTCTTTGTTTATTATTTTAGGTATGTGCATTTTGGTTAGTTTTTATTCAGAATTTCTTTATCCTCTATAAATACTAAAATATATTCTAATGTAAAAATATTTTTTATTTAACTAATAAATGCTGAATTTTATATAAAATCCTTTTTTAAATTTTTCCATATACCTTCTATATTCTTAGCATATTTATTCACAATTATTATATAATATACTTTACTTGTGTTAATCTAAACACTTATATATAAAAATATTAATTAGATTTATAACTAAAATTTTACATTATTTTTAAATTTATTTTCTAATTTTTCTTTACTTTCTTTTGATAAATTTACATTTCCTTTTAAATTAATTTTACAACTAGAATCTAAATCTAATAAAGCTGTTGCATCTATGATAGAATTATTTTCTAAATTTATTGCCAAATTATTATTATTTTTTAATACTCTTAAATTTGTAATATCTTCTGTATTCAAATAACTATTAGACATATTTAAGGAAGTAAGATTAATTAATTTAGTAAAATTAGGCATTTTGCCATGCATATTTCTAAAATCCAATGTTGTTAAATTTACCATATTTTCTATAAAACTATAATTGTCATATATCAATTCTGGTATAGATAATTCTTTTAAATTTACAAATTTAGATATATCTGGTGGACTTTTGATTTCATGATATGATGTAATTTTTATTTTTGAAATTTTATTAGGATTACAATCTACAATTGTTTTTAATGGAGTTTCGTCAACAATTAATTTAACATTAGAAATAATATCCTCAATTTCTCTTAGATTAACCTTTGCCCCCCACAATCTTATTTCAGTTAACCATGTCATAGTATTTAATGTTGATATATCCATTGAATTTCCACTTAACTGTATAGACTTTAACTTTTTCATACTATTTAAAATATTTTTAGACTTTTCATCATTTATATTTAATAAAGGATTGTAACTTAAATCTAATGAAGTTAATTCTGTTAATCCCTCTAAAAAGTAAATATTTTCTAAATTTTGTTCTGCTAAATTTAAAGACTTATAATTTGTAAATAGTGCCAATTTATCCGCATCTAAAAAAATTTCTCCTCCTCTGTCTAATATTTCTCCAATTTTATTTAATTTTACTAAATCTTCGCCAACGTAATTTGCTCTATTACCATCAAATTCTTTATTTTTTTTTAAATATAATTTTTTTAGCTTAACATTTTCTGAAAGTGGTAATATATTTTCAATTTGATTATCTGTAAGATATAAAATTTCTAAATTACTTAGATTAGAAATAGGAGATATATCACGAATCTTATTTCCTTTTAAATTTAAAACAGTTAAATTTTTCAAGTTAGAAATTGCAGATATATCATTAATCATTCCTCCTGATATATATAATAATGTCAAATTTGTCAGATTTTCTATGCCAGATAAATTATTTCCATTATAATCAAAAGTTAAGTTTGTTAAGTTACTATTTAAATTTGATATATCATTTGATGAAAGAGTATTATTACTAATATCTAATTTTTTTAAGTTCTTCAAATCTTTAATATTTTTAATAAACAACGAAATATTCCCTCTATATGGTCTCTGCAATGTAATACTTTCTAAACTTTGACATTTTTCTATTCCTTCTAAATTATATATTGTTCCTTTCCATTGTGTAATACTAAAATTTTTTAAAGCTGTACATTCTTCTATTCCTTTTGTACTTTTAGCATTATAAAAAGAAATCGTATTTAATTTCTGGCAATTACCAGTTCCTTCTAAGTTTTCAAGGTTATTTGTATTTCCTGTTATTTTTAATGATTGTATATTAGGAAAAAATACTAAATCTTGTAAAGTTGTTATATTTGAATCGTCTATTTCTAAACTTGTTTGATTTTTCATCCATTTAAACTTTAAATCTTCTTCTCTTACTCCTGATATTTTTGATACATATTCACTAAATGCTTTACTGCTAAATCTTATTTCTGTTTCATCTTCTAAGATTTTTTCTTTTATTTCATCTCCATATTCTTTTCCATTACTTGCTATATATTTTACATTGAAATCATAATCTATTAAAAATACATCTTTCAAATCTGCAAAATTTCCTTTTCCCAATCCTTGCATTCCTTCAAATGCATTTTCTTTTAATGCATAATACATA
>CAUWFY010000099.1:0-5227 GCA_963558115.1 uncultured Clostridia bacterium | reverse complement strand
ACGATGAAGTATATTTAAAGCAGATGGAAAAAATATACAATGACCTACAATATAAAATACAAGAAATACAAGAAGAAATGAAAGCATTTGTAAACTATGCATTTAACCTTGATGAACAAGAAGAATTAAAAGAATATACGCCCAGCCAAAGATTTGCAGTATATTTAATTAAGCATAAAGGACAAGCACATACTTATAATAGAAATGACAATATTATTCAAGATAGCTATTCAAATAAAAATTTAGAATTATCACATTTGAATGATAAGCAGTTATTAGATAGTTTTAAGAATAACACAATGCTTGTTTCTATGATAGATACACATCAGAGCAATGATTTATCTGCTATCTGTTATACAGTATTAGAAGAATTAGTAAAAACAACAAATAATCCAATAAAAAAATGTCAAAACTGTGGAATGTACTTTATACCATCTTCAAGACTAGATGAAATATATTGTGATTATACAAAAGCAAATGGAAAAACTTGTAGAGAACAAGGTGCAGTACAAGCATATAATGAAAGATTAAAACAAAATAAAGCATTAGCAGAATACAGAAGATTATATCAGTTAAAATCAATGGCTGTTGGCAGAAATAAAGATAATAAACAAATGAAAAAAGATTTTGATAAATGGAAAAAAGATGCTAAAGATAGAGTAAATAAATTGAAACATGGAATTTTAACAGAAGATGAAGTATATGAGTGGTTGAAGGAGAACAAATTATGAATTACAAAATGATTATTTTAATATGTGGCATTATTGTAGTATTATTGTTATTTATTTTTATAAAAAGATATAAGGATATAAAAAAATCAGCAAGTATTTTTAAAGACATTAAAAAATATTATTCAAAAATAGTACTACTATTAAAAAGAATAAAAAGACTCTTGAATAGAATGTGGAAGTATTTCAAAGAAATAGTACCAACTACTATAATAGTTACAATTATTATAGCTTTTACTGTATATATAGGAATTCTGTCAGAAAGATATAAAAATATAATAGATGGACTTTGGGATAATAAAGATTTATTTTTACAATCAATAATAATAGTATATTTTTTAAATATGTTAAATGGAGAGAGGCAAAGAAATAAAAATTTAAAAAAACAATATAATATGTATGATACTATACAAAATAACATTTTTGACTTGTGTAATAACATTGAAGAAATATTTTCAGTGTCATATTTAACCAAAAATCATAACCCATTAATTGGTATAAATGAAGAACATGAATATATCAATGAACTAAGAAAATACATTTCTAAAAACTTACAAAATATATCAGAAATAAAAACAAAAGTAATTGGTAAATTAAATATATTTGAAAGTGTATTGCAAAGAAATATTGATGAAATAAAAGATATGGGTATTGAACAAATTCCATACAACGAATATAATTTAAATAATATAATCGATAGACTTAAATTTATTAAATACAATATTCAAGAAGCTAATAATATTGAAGAGATAATTCAAAATTATGAAAGTTTATTTGATGAAGGAAGAAAAATATTAACAACTATCAGTTACACATGGTGGAAAGATGAAAGTAATATGTATAATTTATAAGAAATTTTAAATAAAAAGGAGAGAGCTTTTATGCAAAATACAGAGACAAATCGAATTGAAAACAAAGAACAACTAAATGAAGATTTTGAGCAAGAAGTTATTGCCTTTCTTAATTACAAAGAAGGTGGAATAATTTATGTGGGAATAAATAAGAATGGACAAGTTGTTGGAGTTGAAGATGTTGATTTAACACAACTACAAATAAAAGATAGAATAAAAAATAATATACAACCTTCTACTTTAGGATTATTTGATGTAACTGTGGAAACAATAGATAATAAAGAAGTAATAAAAGTTATAATATCAAGTGGAACAGAAAAACCTTATTATTTAAGAAAAAAAGGAAGAACTCCAGAGGGATGTTATATTAGAGTTGGTAGTAGCAAGGAACGAATGACAGAAAGAATGATTGATGATATGTATGCCAAAAGAATAAAAAATACTTTAAAAGAAATTGATTCTCCTAGACAAGAGTTAACATTTAATCAATTAAAAATTTACTATGAAGAACATGGATTAAAATTAAATGATAACTTTTTACAAAATCTTGATTTATTAACAAGTGAAGGTAAATACAATTATAATGCATTTTTATTAGCAGATGAAAATAATGTTTCAATAAAACTGGTAAAATATTTAGGAACTAATAAAATGGATTTAGTAGAAAATCAAGAATATGGATATCGTTGCTTAATTACAGCAACACAAAAAATCTTAGATAGGCTTGATACAGAAAATACAGTTTATGCAAAAATAGAATATAAAGGAAGAAAAGAAGTAGAGAAAATTGATAGTAAAGCTTTAAAAGAAGCAGTTATAAATGCTATTGTACATAATGATTATTCTTATGGTAATTCACCTATTATAGAATTATACTCTGATAGAATTGAAATAACATCTGCAGGTGGACTTCCTCAAGAATTATCACAAGAAGAATTTTTAGAAGGTGTTACTGCACCAAGAAACAAAGAACTTATTAGAGTATTCAAAGATGTAGATTTAATTGAAAATATAGGCTCTGGAGTATTAAGAATATTAGACGCTTATGATAAAAGTTGTTTTAAATTTATGGATCATTTCTTAAGAGTATCTTTTAAATATAAAGAAAATCCTTTTGAATATAATGATACTGCAAAAACAGAAAGCAGTAAGTTAGGCAGTAAGAAAAGCAGTAAGTTAGCAGTAAGCGAACAACAAATACTAGAACTATGTAAAACAGAGAAATCATTAAAAGAGATTACAAAATATTTTGGTTATAAAGATGTATATAAATTTAAGAATAATTATATAAATAAATTGTTAGAACAAAATAAATTAAAAATGACAATACCAGACAAACCAAAAAGCAGAAGTCAAAAATATGTAACAATTTTACAAAAATAATAAAGTGTGTTATAATTTTATTATAATTATAGAAAGAAGGTATAATTTATGAATTTAAAAGATGGAATGTTTAGCCGTGAGATAGCAGAAGTAATAGCTAGTCTTTCTTCTGATGATATAAAAATGGAATATTTGTCACATTTTGATGATAATGAAAAAAATATAATAATAATGAGTCTTTCATCTGATGAAAGAAAAATTGAATTAATGAAATCATTACCAGATTACTATCATTGGGAAATAATTTCAAGCTTATCATCTGATAAAATAAAGGCAGATATGTTAACGACTCTACCAGATATTTATGGAAAAGATACTCATAAAAGTTTAATAATTGCTAGTATGAGTAGCAATTATCCTCAGTTGAGTGAGTTAATTAGTGAAATTGGAGATGAAAATTTAAGAACTGTTTTAGAAGCATGCTTTTCTGATGATGACGGCAGAGTGGATGCTTTAATAAAAATAGATTCTTTTAAAAACATAAATTCTTTACAAGCAATGAATTATAGAAAAATGATTATAGAAAAATTATCTTCAGATAAAGGCAGATTACAAGCTCTTGAAATAATTAATGAGAAATATAAAAGTGACCACCTTACTAGAGGTATGATGAATAGTCAAATAGTATCCAAGTTAGATTCTGATGATAAAAAAATAGAATTATTAGAAGCTGGTTTATATGGTTACGGCGATGATCATGCAGTTACATCAATTATAGGTAGTTTATCATCAGATGATAAAAAAATGAGATTTCTAGGTGAATATGGTAATAGTTACAGATTTTATACTGGAGGACCAAACTATTGGAAAAGAATCGAACATGAAATAAGATTTTATAGGGATGATATAATTGCATCTTTATCAATTTCAGATGAAGAAAAATTAGCAATGGCTGGAGCTAGTCAATTTATTACAAATGCCAGTCCTTCACTAGTAAAAGGTCTTAAATCGGACAAAATTAAAATGACATATATGGAAGAAAGAACAAATATAAAATCACCTTTACAACAAAGAGAAGAAAAATTATCTTCTTTAGAGAATGAGGAAAAGAAAATTTCTGAAGCTGAAGCTTTGATAGAACAACAAAAAGAAGGTCAAGATATAGGAGAATAAATGTATGAAAGAAAATACAGATGAGAAATCATTGATAAAAATAAATGAAAATAGTATTTTTTATAAAATAAAACAATTTTTTAAAGGTCTATTTTATAAAAAAGAACCTATTGATAATATTACAGTAGAAACAAATAAAGTAATTTTACCAGATGAAAACAGAAAAAATAAATTTATGGAAGAAATAAAAAAAATAGAAGATGGAGAAACTCTACTTTTAAAGATTCAAAAGAAATATCGTAGTGGAGAAATTAAGGAAGAAGAATTAAGTGATGAACAAGTAAATTCATTATGTGCTTTATATGATAAGCAAATTGCAAACTTAAAAAAATCTAATGAAATAAGAAAACAAAGACTTTTAGAATATAGAAGAAAAATGCAAACAGATAATTAAGTAAATGGAGTGATAGTAAAGGCTACCACTCCATTTCTTCATATTCAAGTTCTTCTTCATGTGCAATTTGCTTTTCTGGATCAAGATTAATATCGTTTTCATCTTCAAATTTTCTAATAAATGCATCTTCATCAGTTATAGAAAATTTAATACATACCCATTCAATAAATTTATTAACTGTTTTTTGCAGAGTATTTATAACTTTCTTTAAAAAATTATTCTCATTTTCTAAGTAAGAAATCTGTTCTTCATATTTATTTTCAATTTTTTTAGTTTTTTCTTGTAGCTTAGTATTATAGACATTTTTTAAAGTTTCACATTTTTCTTTAAGTTCAGCATTTTCATCCAAAATTGGTTTAATATCTTTTTCATATTTTATAGCTTTATCAACAGTTTTTATTTGTTTATTTAAAGCTAAAGTAAGTAAAGCATTTTGTTCTTGTAATTCTTGTATTGCTTTATCTTTAGGTTTGATAATTTGTTCTTGTATTTTTTCATCTCTATTTCGTACTAACTTACCAAAACTTTTAACATTAGGAGTTTCTGGTAATTCTAGTTTAATATCTTTAAGTACTGTTTTAGTATTTTCAAAATTTGTGATTTTCTTATAATCTTCAATAGATAAATGTACTCTTTCACTTGGATTTCCTCTTTCTAAATCAAATCCATTTGCAGTTATATAAGAGTGAAAAGCATTTTGTAATTGCCTATAACTATCTTTAGCTTTCCAAAATTCACTACAAGCAATTTTATCAATA
>CAUWFY010000098.1:0-5270 GCA_963558115.1 uncultured Clostridia bacterium | reverse complement strand
TTCCACAAATCATAATTCCTATTGCTTTATTATGATTGTCAATTTCTTCTGTAAGCGAAAAGTGTTTTTTAAACATAAATTCTGTTATTTTGTATCCAATTAAGCAAAATACTAATCCAATTACTACATAGATAATAATTTCTAATAATTTCATTAAAATTTCCATTTTACTATTATTCCTTTCATTTTATATTCCTTATTTTATTACAGTTCTTACAATTATTGCTATTGCTATAAAAATTCCTGCCATTATAAATCCTGCTGCTACATTTTTTTCTTTTAATTCTTTGTTAAAGTCATATGGTACTGTTAAATCAAAAATACATACCCCTGCTAACATTAATACGATTCCTAATCCACCATAAATTACTGTGTTTAATATTTCCATCCAATTTATAATCATAATTTTCTTCCCACCTTTTATAATTTTTTAATAATATTTTCAATAATAAATTATTTTATAATCTTTCATACTTAAATAAATTATTTTCCAGAGCTAGTTCCTCCTCCTGAAGATGTTCTACTGTTTACACTTTTCTGTCTTGCTGAATATGCATAATTATTATATGTACTACTTGAATATGTCCCTGAGTAATAAGAATGATAATATCTGTAATGGTTTGAATGATACATTGTTCCTGAATTATTTAAATATTTTTTACTAGAAACTTGTATATAAATTTTGTTATTTTCTTTATAAATAAATGCATATTCATTTTTAGTTTGTAAACCTATACCCTCATCAGCTTTTTTATCGTTGCCATTTGCTTTTGTTATCCCTTCTGGAACTCCATTTATTATATCTTTTACAGTTGCATCTACACTACCTAACATAGATTCATAAACTTTGGCTTTTTCATTATTTGTATTATTTGTTACAGATGTCTCATATCTATATTTGCTAGTTTCTTTTTTTAGATATTTTTGCATTGATTTATTAACAAATAAACCTGAAATCATAGAAGCTATTGTTGGAAAAAACATTAATACAAACATAAATATCCATATCATTGTTGAAGAATTTCCTGTTCTCTTTGGATTATTTTGTACATTGTTAACTACTGTGTTTTCTATTTCGTTTGTAATTTGTATATTAGTTTCATCTATTTTTGTACCTATACTTTTTTCTATTTCATCTTCCCATTTTTCTACTGAAATTATGCTTTTTCCATCTTTGGATTCATAGTCAAAATATTCACATTTTTCGTATTTATCAACATCAGTATTTCCAAAATAATTATTTACTGTTTTTATACCTTTTTCATATAGTTCATAGGTTTTATTATCACTTTGAAATTCCAGTTCGTTTATATTAACATATCCTACATATCTATCATATAAATAATATTCTTCTTTATTATTTTCGTCTTTTTCAACAGATAACCATTTGTGCTTATATGAATTTATTTCTTTTATTTCATATTCCTGCCAAATCCAAGTATCTTCTTTATATTCAACCATATTAATAACCGCATATCTTTTGGCATTAATATTTAGAATTTGCCCCTTTTTTAATTTCACTTTAATCCCCTCTAATATTCAAATTCTTTTAATATTTTTATACTAGATAAACTTATTATTTTTCCAATACTTATTTCTACTTCGTCTCTCCATTTTTCTATTGAAAGTATTTTTGTTTTATCTTCTTTATTTGTATATTCATAATAACTAACTTCTTCATTTAATCCAATATCAGTCATTCCAAAATATGTTTCAACTTTTGCATCACCTTTTTCATAAAGTTCATATTCGGTATTATTATATATGATGTTCATTTTTATTTGGAGTTTTGTATCTTTTAGAATTTCATATAGTATGGCTTTATTTGATAATTCTACATTTAAGTAATAGATTTTGCTGCTTTCTGTATTTTGAAGCTTATATTCCATCCAATATGAAGATTTTTCTTTGTATTTTACTCCATTTAGTATTTTGTATTTAATTTTATCAATTAATATATATTGACTTTCTTTTAAATTTATTAAATCCATATGTGTTTCCTTTTTATTTTTTAACATTATATCTGAATTAGTTTAAAAAATCAATTATTTTTTATCTTTATTTATTTTTCGTCTATTTGGATTTGATATTACTTTATTATTATTTATTGGCACTACTTTTAAAGTATATCCTAAAGGAGTTAAAATTTTTATTAACGTACTAATGCTAGGTGAATGTAATCCCTTTTCTACCCTTGCAAGCGCACTTTGCTTTAAACCTACTTTTTTACTTAATTCTTCTTGTGATAACTTATTATTCTTTCTTGCATTAATTGTAGCTTGTATAATTTCCATTTCTATCTTTATTTCTTTTTCTTGTTCAGGTGTTATATTTAAACTTTTTTCAAATTCTTCCCATTTTTCAAACTTACTCATCCTCTTCACTCCTTTTAATATAATCTTTTAATTCACTTTTTCCGTTTATTATCCGTATATATTTCTATATTATATATAATATTTTCCTCCTTTATTATATTTTTATTATAACATATTTGTTATAATGCAGTCAACAATAAATATAACATATTTGTTATATTTATAATTAGAATTCAAACTTCAATTTCCTCATAATTAGTCACAAGTCTAGCACCTTGTTTTATTAAATCATTTGTTCCTACTGAATTTATTGAATTAATGTTTCCCGGCACAACATACACATCTCGTCCTTGTTCTAACGCAAAATCTACTGTTATTAATGTACCACTTTTTCTTTTAGCTTCAATTACAATTAATCCATTACTTATTCCACTTATAATTCTATTTCTAGCAGGAAAATTCATTTTTTCTGGTTTAATTCCTAATGGATATTCAGAAATTATAGCTCCTTCTTTTTGTATTATTTGTTTTTCCAAGTAATTATTTTCTTTTGGATATACTATGTCTAGACCATTTCCTACAACTGCAATTGTTTTACCATTTGCTTCAATTGTTCCAATATGAGAAAAACTATCTATTCCCTTAGCTAGTCCACTTACTATAACAATTCCCTTTTTGGCTAGATTATATGAAAAATATTTTGCTGCTTTTATTCCATATGTACTTGCTTCTCTACAACCTATTATTCCTATTATATTTTGATTTAAAATTTCTTTATTTCCTTTAATATATATACATATAGGTGCATCATATATTTCTTTTAGCTTTTTTGGATATACTTTTTCATTTATTGTTATTATATCTATTTCTTTTCTTATCATATTTTCTATATATTTTTCTAAATTGTTTCGTATTTCTTTATCTAAAATATTTTCTATTTTTTTATTATTAAGCCATTTTTCTTGGCTCAATTCTTCATATGTTAAATTATATATTCTTTGGGGTGTTTTATATTTATCTAATAGTTTCTTTTTACTTATATTCCCTACTTCTCTTAAGAGTGATAGCCATATCCAATATTTTTTATTTTCTGTTTTAACTTCTTTGATTTTCCTCTTTCCTTTCTATTTTTATAAATAATAAAAGACACTTTTAATAAAGTGCCCCAATTTTTATTATATAAGAAAACTCTTGATTCTCTTAATCCAATATAATTTTTTTTATATTTTTCATATACAAATTTCTTAATCTAATTATTTTTATTTTGTTGTTTAATTGTTGCTTTTATAACATTGTTCATTAGCATAGCTATTGTCATCGGTCCTACTCCCCCAGGAACTGGTGTTATATAGCTTGCTTTATTTTTTACATCTTCAAAATCAACATCTCCAACTATTTTATTATTTTCATCTCTATTTATTCCTACATCAATAACAACTGCCCCAGCTTTTACCATATTTGCTTTTACAAAATTTGCTTTTCCTATTGCTGAAATAAGTATGTCTGCATTTTTTGATTTTTCTTCTAAACTATTCGTTTTTGAATGACAGATTGTAACTGTTGCATGTTTATTTAAGCAACATGCCATTAACGGTTTTCCTACAATATTGCTTCTGCCTAATATTACCACATTTTTACCTGCTAAGTCAATATTATATTCTTCAAAAATTTTCATTATTCCATATGGTGTGCAAGAAACAAAAGCATCTTGATTTAATATTAATTTTCCTACATTTATTGGATTAAATCCATCTACATCTTTCTCTTCTGATATTTCCTTAAAAGCCTCATTTATATCTAAATTATGAGGTATTGGACTTTGTAATAATATTCCATTTACTGTTTTATCTTCATTTAATTTTTGAATTAATGATATCAACTCTTTTTGTGCAATATCAGCCTTTAGTAAATATTCTTCATACTCTATTCCTATTTCGTTACATGCTCTACTTTTATTCCTTACATATACTTTTGAAGCTTCATCATCTCCCACCATTATTACTGCAAGTTTTGGTATTATTCCTTTTTCTCTTAATTTTTCACATTCCGTTTTTAAATTCATTCTTATTTTTTTTGCTAATTCTTTTCCATCTAAAATTATTGCCATCTCTATAAAAGGAACTATTCTATAATATAAATTTTTCACTTAATAGTTTTTATATTATAAAACAGTTCCTATCCTCCTTGTATAATCTATTTTAAATTATAATTTACTAGTTCATTTTCTTTTAAAGTTTCTTGAACATCTAATATTCTCTGATTTGAAGAACCTCTAAATCTTAGTTTTAAATCTTTTTTATCTTCTTCAAATTTACCATCAACTACAACATCTAAGTATTTTAGTAATTCTTTTGTTGTTTCATTTTCTTTAGCCATATTTCCTACAACATCTTTTTCAAAATCAAAACCTGTATAACACCAGATATTTTTATTTGGAAATTTTTCTTTTACTTTTTTTACAAGTGGAAGTAACCCTTCTTGATTTTGTTTTTCAAGTGGCTCTCCTCCTAATAGTGAAAGCCCTGAAATATAGTCATGGTCTAAATAATTTATAACTTTATCAATTTCTGCATCTGTAAATTTATTTCCATAATTAAAATCCCACGCACATTGATTAAAACATCCTTTACAATGATGATTACACCCACTTACAAATACTGATACACGAACTCCTTCTCCATTTGCAACATCTACTTTTTTTATATCTGCATAGTTCATCTATATTTTCCCCCTTTATTTTATGTTACAGGAAAATCAGCTTTTATCTTTCTTCATATACAGTTCCCCATATACCATAAATCAAGTTGACTTTAAATTCCTTTATTATTTTTTCTATTTTAGTCTTTTATAAATGCATTACTCTTTGTTTTATTTCTTTTGTTTTTCCTGCATTCCAGAAATTTTCTCCTAAATATCCACAAGTTCTTCTTACTACTGTCATTTTAGAATGGTCTT
>CAUWFY010000097.1:0-5275 GCA_963558115.1 uncultured Clostridia bacterium | reverse complement strand
GAAATAGTTTGGCTATTTTGATAAAGAGAAATCCTACTAAAAGTTTATGCTATCTTTTTTATATATGAAATTTGAACTTTATATTGATGTGTGCTATAATTTAAATAGGTTATTTTTAACCATTTGAACATAATATATGTTTTATAAAACAAGGAGGATTACTATGAAAATTAGCATTTATGAACTTTACACCAGTCCTATCAAAAGGCTTATTGCTCGGGTTTCGAGAAATTGTACAGTAACTTTGAGTACTGGCAAAGAACTCACATTTGAGAAAGGTCGTCTCTGTGGAAGTTGCTCTTATGAGGGCTTCATGACAAAAATGGAGGAACAGGAATACATCAGGGTGATGATGCTGATGATGGGAATCTAATCCTAAAGAGGAAAAGGTTTAACTATAATTATAGTTAAGCCTTTTCTGTCATTTTTATAATCAAAATAAAATTTATTAAAATAATTGCAAAAAATCCAAAGTTATGATATAAATGATACAAGTTATTATGTGTGAGAAACAAGGAAACCGAGGTGAAAAAATGATAAAAGCTTATGCTAAATCTGATATAGGAAAAGTAAGAGAAATTAATCAAGATTATTACTATATATCGAACTCCTTAGACGAAGTACAATTATATATGTTAGCAGATGGAATGGGAGGATATAATGGAGGAGAAATAGCAAGTAAATTAGCAATTCAATCTGCCAAAAGTTATATAGAAAATAATTTTAAAGAAATAGAAAAAGATAAAGAAAGTATAATTCAATTAGTTGGAAGTAGTATGGAATATGCAAATATGGTAGTATATGAAAAATCAAGAGAAAACCAAGAATTAGAAGGAATGGGTACTACTTTAGAGGTTTGTCTAATATATAATAATAGAGCATTTATTGGACATATAGGAGATAGTAGAATTTATAGAATTAGAAAAGAATTTATGAGAAAATTAACACAAGACCATAGTTATGTTCAAAAATTAGTAAAAGATGGAACAATAACACAGGAACAAGCAGCACATCATCCACAAAAAAATATGTTAATGAAAGCACTAGGATGTAATGCTTTTGTAGAACCAGATGTTATGGTAAAAGGATTTTTAAAAGATGATATAATTATAATGAATTCAGACGGATTAACAAATTTAGTATCACAAGAAGAAATGTTTAAATGGGCAAAAAAAGATATTGAACAAGCACCAAAAGAACTTGTAAAATTAGCAAATGAAAATGGTGGCTATGATAATATTACAGTTATTGTTATAAAAAATATATAACAATATAAGCAATCCACATATAAACATATTAAGGAGAGAGAAAATATGATTTTAGAAGGAAAATTATTGGGGAATAGATATGAAATTATCGAAAAAGTCGGTAATGGAGGAATGGCAACAGTATATAAAGCAGAAGATAAAGTCTTAAAGAGAAATGTAGCAGTTAAAATTTTAAGAGATGAATTTACAACAGACGAAGAATTTATAAAAAGATTTGAAATAGAAGCACAATCTTCTGCAAGATTAGTTCATCCTAATATAGTATCTATTTTTGATGTAGGTGTTGAAGAAAATCTTTATTATATAGTAATGGAATTAATTCAAGGAAAGACCTTAAAAGAAATTATAATAGAAGAAAGAGGTCCACTACCTTGGAAATGGTCTGTAAATGTAGCAATACAAATAGCTTCAGCATTAGAAATGGCACATAAAAATAATATAATACATAGAGATATAAAGCCACATAATATAATAATAACAGAAGATGGAATAGCTAAAGTTACAGATTTTGGAATAGCAAAAGCAGTGTCTAACTCTACTATTACAGCTTTTGGAACTACAATTGGTTCAGTACACTATTTTTCACCAGAACACGCAAGAGGTGGATTTACAGATGCTAAATCAGATTTATATTCACTAGGTGTTGTAATGTATGAAATGGTTACAGGAAAAGTACCATTTGATGCAGATACTCCTGTGTCTGTTGCATTGAAACATATGCAAGAAGACCCAGAAGAGCCAATAGAGATAAATCCTAATTTGCCAGGTGCAGTAAATAAAATTATAATGAAAGCATTAAAGAAAGATACAACTTTAAGATATCAAACTGCAAGTGAAATGTTATCAGATTTAAGAAGAGCATTAAAAAATCCAGATGGAGAATTTGTAGATGATAGAGAATATGACGAAACAGCCAAAACACAAAAAATAAATACAGACTTATATGGAAATATAGAAGAAGATTCAAAAAATAAGAATAAAAATGGAAAAAAAGAAGGAAAGTTCAAAAAATTCATAAAAGAGCATAAAGCTTTAAGCATTTTTATAGGATTAATATTGTTATTTGCATTAAGCCTAGGAGGAACATTAGCTTTCTTAAACCTTACTAATCCACCAGAAGTTGAACTACCAAACTTAGTTGGAATGTCAAAAGAAGAAGCACAAAAAGAAGCAGAAAATTTAAAATTAAAATTTGAGATAAAGACTGAAGAATTTAATAAAGAAGTACCAGAAGGATTTATCATATCTCAAGACCCTAAATATATAGAAAAATATAATGTAAAAGAAGGAAGCACAATAATAGTAGTAGTTAGTAAAGGACAAGAAAAAACAAAAGTACCTAATGTAAAAGGAAAATCACAAGAAGAAGCTTTACAGTTATTAGAAGAAGCAAACTTAAAAGCAGAAATAATTGAAGAAACAAGCAAAACTGTAAAAGAAGGATATGTAATTAGCCAAGAAACAGAGCCAGATAAAGAAGCTTTTGCAGGGGATACAATAAAAATTCATATAAGCAAAGGAACAGGAATAAAACAAGTAAATGTTGTAAGTGTAACAGGTCAAAATGAAGCAAATGCAAAGACAACATTAACAGGTTTAGGATTAAAAGTAAATGTTGCTTATGAAGAAGATACATCGAAAGCAGATGGAATAGTTCTAAAACAAAGTCTAGAAGGTGGAAAAACAGTTGATGAAGGTACAACAATAACAATAACAGTAAATAAAATAGCAGAAATGAAAGAAGTATCTGTTAGTATAAATGTAAAATCTTTACTTGGTGGAAACATATATGAAGAAACTTCAAATACAACAAATTCATCAAGTGATAAAAAAGTTAAAAAAGTTAATCTAAAAGTTGTAGTTGGAAATGATACAATATATTCAAGTAAAGTAAGTGCATCAGAAACAAGTATAAAAGCAACAACAAAAGGAACAGGGACAAAAGAAATAAAAGTATATATAGATGATGTTTTGAAAAATCAAGGACAAATAAAATATGGTGAGATGACAACATATACTGCTGAGTAAGTGTAAATATACAATTACAAGTTATAGCTAATACATAAGAATTAAATAGATATTAAAGATAAAAAGACATATCAAAAATAAATATTGATTGATATGTCTTTTATTGTTATTTAAGAGAAAAATAAAATGAAAAGTATTTTTTAGTTAATGAATATATTGAATATGCAAAGCAAAAATATAAATTTTTTAATGATATTTATTATTTTACATTTTATATTGATAAAATATTTTAATTAAAAAGATAAAATAAATTGAAACTTTTTATATCAATAAAATGACTATATAGTAAAGGGGGAGAGAAGAAAAGTGAAAGTACAAATAGATAAATTTGAAAAAATATATAATGATACATATAATAGAACTTTAAAATATGTAGTAATAAAATGTAATAATATAGATGACATCAATGATATTATGCAAGAAACATATCTAGAATTACTAAATAAGATGAAACGAAATAAATTAGAAAAAGTAGAAAATATAGATAACTATATATTAGGAATAGCAACTAATATCATAAAAAGACATTACACTAAGAAGAAAAAAGAAAGACTAATATGAAAAAGAGAACATTTAACATAGTTACAACTTTTTTAATAGTTATAATAATAGGGGTAACATCTAGTCAAATCTATGCAAAAATTCAATGGGATATTCAATTTAAAGAATATCAAAATAATACTATAAATTCAGAAAAAGGAAGTTTAGAAAAAGCTAAAGAAGATGGATATTCAGAAGTAATTAATATGGATTTTATCGAAAAAGAAGGAATCAGTATAAAAGTTGATTCAATGTTAATTACAGATGATTGCTTTGATGCTAATATAACATTTAAGTTTGACGAAAATATAATAGTAAATTCTGAAAATTTTACATATGGATATGTAGTGTATGATGAAAATAAAAATATATATGGAATATGGGATAGAAGAATAGGTCAAAAAGGAAACAAAGATAATATGATATCATACATATATAAAGATATAGGTATTGAATATAATAGAAGAAATATATATGGAAATATGCTTGCCCATCAGCTTGGAACAAAAGTAATAAAATCAGATCCTAGTAATAGAACAATTATTTCAAATTTAAATATAACAACAAGAAAATCTTTTCCAAAAAGTAAGAAAATATATATAAAGATATTTGATCCAGGATATACAATGTTTGAAATATCAAGTGATAAGAAAAGAGTAGATACTACAGAAGATTTTTCACTAAGTAAATATATATGGAGTTTTGAAATAGAAGTACCAGAAAAATTTTATGAAAGAGAAACTGTACAACTAAAACCAGAAAGTGATATTCCAGGAATAGAAATACAAGATATAACAATTACAGAAACTGGAATGGTATTAAATTTTAAATCAGAAGAATATAATAAAATGATTTTTAAAGGAAAAGATATGCCAAGTGAAGAATTTTCACGAAAACAAAATGAAATGCTAAATATTTCAGACGAGACTGGAAAAGTTTATAATGTAGCAGGAGGAGGTACTACTGGAGAGGAAAATACATATTCATTTCATATAGATATTAATAAAAGTGACTTGAATAAAAAGTTTTATATTAATTTTATGGATAATGGAATCTTATATACTAGAGAATTATTGGCGAAATAGATGATTGAATTTATAAAAGGTAAAAGGGATTGCTAGAGCTTAGCAATTCTTTTTACTTATAAAACGAGAATAAGCAATAGCTATGCCGAGTTCTGAATTTCCTTTTTGTTTATTAGTTTTAATTAAAATTATAACTACCTTGCTTACGAAAAAACGTTTGAATAAATGATAAAAATAAAATACAAGTTTCCTTGTATTTTGGTGGGCAGGGAAGGATTCGAACCTTCGTACTCGAATGAGAATAGATTTACAGTCTACCGCCTTTAGCCACTCGGCCACCTACCCAAATATAAAATTAAAAAAATGGTGCTCCCTCAAGGATTCGAACCTTGGACCCACCGGTTATGAGCCGGT
>CAUWFY010000096.1:0-5343 GCA_963558115.1 uncultured Clostridia bacterium | reverse complement strand
TGTTGTATGTATAGATTGATACATATTTGGTTTTGGAACTGCTATATAATCCTTAAATCTTCCCGGCATAGGACTATATAATTCGTGTACAACACCTAAAGCTGCATAACAATCTTTTACTGAATTTACTAATATTCGTAATGCGAATAAATCATATATTTGATCTAAAGTTTTATTGTCTCTTTTCATTTTTCTGTATATACTATATAAGTGCTTTGCTCTTCCTGTTACTTCTGCATCTATTTTTTGTTTTTTTAAAGCTATTCTTATATCATCCATTATTTTATCAATAAACTTCGTTCTTTCTTCTCTTTTTTTATTTATACCTTCTACAAGTTCATGATACTCTTCCGGCTCTAAATATTTGAAAGATAAATCTTCTAATTCCCATTTTAATGAGTATATACCTAATCTATTGGCAAGTGGTGCATATAACTCTCTTGTTTCTTTGGCATTTGCAATTTGTCTTTCTCTTTTTAAATATTTTAAAGTCCTCATATTATGAAGTCTATCTGCAAGTTTTATAAGTATTACTCTTATATCTTTTCCCATTGCAAGAAACATTTTTCTATAATCTTCTACTTGTTGTTCTTCTACTGTTGCAAATTGTATTTTGCTAAGCTTAGTTACCCCTGCAACCATATCTGCTATTTCATCGCTAAATTCTTTTCTTAAATCTGCATCTGTTATATCAGTATCTTCTACAACATCATGTAATAATGCTGCACAAATTGTACTATCATCTAAACCTATATCTGCTAAAATATATGCAACATTTAGAGGATGTATAATGTATGGTTCTCCTGACCCTCTTTTTTGTTCCTTATGTTTTTCATTAGCTAAATTATATGCTTTCATTATTAATTTTATATCTACTCTTCTTGAATGTTCTTTTCTTTTTGCTATTATGTCTTGTATTTTTATTTCTTTATTTTCTTGCATTTAAACACCCTCTTTACTTTTTTGTTTTATGTTATAATAT
Source organism: uncultured Clostridia bacterium (assembly GCA_963558115.1). Taxonomy (GTDB): domain Bacteria; phylum Bacillota; class Clostridia; order TANB77; family CAG-508; genus CAG-269. The sequence goes on along the minus strand of CAUWFY010000096.1, from coordinate 4,361 downwards.
GCCTTCTGCTTCTAAAAAACTTTTTTAATTCCTTACTTAGCTTTACGTTATTCTCACTTTTTTTGCATTTTCGTATATTTTATGATATAATAATTATATGTTAACCGTTGTTATTTTTCAAAAAACTAATGTTTTAGAAATTGAAAGGAGAACACACAAATGAAAAAAAATTTTTGGCTTTTTTTAGGAATTGCCACTGCATTAATTAATTTCTTTTTAGGATATAGCATGGGACCATGTCCTTCTCAAACACGGACATATCTATTAGGTTTCATGGCAATCCTAATAGGAATTCTAATAACCCTTTTAAACAAGTTCCTTTCTAAATAAGAAAGGAACTTCTCCTTTATTCTTAGATTGATTTAATAATATCCTTTATATTTATTTGTAAGCTCTCTACTCCATTAAAATTATTAACTTCTAAAACTCCTACAACATCTATTTTATCTCCAATTCTATATTCATCTGCTAAATTACCTATATTAAAGCCTATTGCATTTACAACTGTATTTCCTTCTTTTAAAGTTAATTTTAAATGTTTTCCTTCTGATAAAGCTCTTATAGAATCTATTTTCAAGTTTTTAAACACAAATACTGGCATTTTATTTCCTTCACCAAATGGCTCTAATTGTTTTAGGCTTTCTACCATATCTTTGTTTATTGCACTAAAGTCAATTTTAGCATCTATGTTTATTATTGGCATTATTTCACTTACATTACTATTTGTTGCTATTTGTTCGAATTCTTTTTTAAATTCCTCAAACTTTTCTTTTTTTACTGTTAATCCAACAGCCATACTATGTCCACCAAATTTTTCTATACTATCTAAGCATTTAGTTAATGCTTCATGCAAGTCAAAACCTGGTATACTTCTTCCTGAGCCTGTCCCAATTCCGTCTTCTTCAAAACTTAATAATATACTTGGTTTAAAATACATTTCTGTTATTTTTGAAGATACTATTCCTATAACTCCATGATGCCAATTATGTCCTCCTACTATAATTGAGTTGTTTTTATCTAATTTTTTTTGCTCTATTTGTTTAATTGCATTTTCATATATTTCTTTTTCTGTATCTTGTCTAAGTTTATTATAATCATTTAGTTTTTTAGCTAATTCTGATACTTCATTATAATTTTTTGATAAGAATAATTCTAAAGCATCTTCTGCTTTTCCCATTCGGCCACATGCATTAATTCTTGGTGCTATTCCAAAAGAAATACTGTTTGAGTCTATTTTGGTATATCCTGATGTATCTATTATTGATTTTAGTCCTATATTTCTAGTTTGTCTAATTAACATCAATCCTAATTTGGCTATAACTCTATTTTCATCTACTAATGGAACTATATCTGAAATTGTTCCAACACATACTATATCTAAATATTTTAAATATTCCTCTTCTTTTAATCCTAACTTAATTCCTATTGCTTGTATTAACTTAAAAACTACTCCTACTCCAGCTAATTCTCTAAATGGATATTTACTATCTTTTCTTTTATTATCTATTACTGCATATGCTTTTGGAATTTCATTTCCCGGTTCATGGTGGTCGGTTATTATTGTTTCTATTCCTATACTATTTGCATAATCAATTTCATTAATTGCAGAAATCCCACAGTCAACTGTTATCATTAAGTCACATCCTTGTTCTTTTATTTTTTCAATTGCATTATTATTTAGTCCATATCCTTCATTTAGTCTATTAGGGATGTATTGAGAAGTTTCTAATCCTCTATCTTTTAAAAAACTTTTTAATACAGTTATACTTGTTATTCCATCTACATCATAATCTCCATATATTGTGACTTTTTCCTTGTTTTCTATTGCCTTTATTATTCTTTCTACTGATTTTTCCATATCTGTGATTAAAAATGGATTATGAAAGTCTTTTCTTGTTGGAGATAAAAATAAACGAATTTCTTCTTCTGTTGTTATATTTCTATTTGCTAATATTGTAGATATTAGTTTATTGAGATTGTATTTACTTGAAATTTCTTCTACTTTTTTTTCATCTACTTCATATATTTTCCATTCTTTATTCATAAATTCTCACCTATTTTTTATTTTTTAATATTGTATAATATTTTTGAGTTTTTTTAAAGTGTTTTAGAGATTTTTATTATTTATAATTAAAAAATATTAGTTTTTATAGTTCTTCCATTTAATTTATATATATTGTCACTTATATGTACAAATCCCCTATAACTCAATTTAATTAATACAGTTATAGGGGATTATTCTATATTTTATCAATAAATTTTCTCGTGTATATGATATTGTTTAATTATATCTGGATCTATACTAGAATACACTTCTTCAGTACCTTTAAAAGTTTTAGACCATGGTGTTTTTTCTTTATGTGTCAAATCAACTAACTGAGAAGCAGATAAACTTCCATATTTTCTTAATGTTTTATCTATACTCAATATTTTTTCTGTTCCATCTTCTGCAAATATTATTCTACTTTTGGCTGGCATTTCAAAAATATTTTTATTATCTATATCTTCTGTTTCTTGTTCTATTGGTTTATATCCATATTCTTTATATCTTTTATATACTGTATCTACTACTGGTCCATATTTAAAAGCATATATTTTATCTGTAAATAGCTGTTTTCCTGTATCACATAAATAATCTGCAAAACACAAATATACTAATTTTTGTAATTTTAATTGAGTACATTTAATTTTTGATAAAATATATTTTGCAACATCAATTCCTTCTAAATTTCTATCTTTTAGAATTAGCTGTATAAATTTATCTATACTACTAATAACTTTAACATCTTTAAAAAAGTGATCTGCTTCACATACAGATTTCCAGCTTTCATCATCTGATTGTATCATATGAGTTGAAATTGATACATCTTTTCCACATTTTTTAATAATTTTATCTAAATGTTGTTTTAGTTCTTCTTGCACATTTTTATCTGTTACTATATAGTCCAAAGCAATTCTTGTTCCCATTGAATATGAACTGCTCATAAAAATAAAATGTGTTACCATATATTTTCGCCTCCTTTATTTTCTTTTTCCCACTTAACATAGTCCTGTTTATACTTCTCATGTGAATTTATATTATTTGTTTCATCTTTTTTATTCCATATTTGTAATTCCCATTGAAAATTAAAATTACCCTGTTTAAAATATATATGAGTTGCTTTATAATCTTTTTTAGATGAATCTATGCATTTTAGTTTTTTATTTTTTTCTTTAATAAAATTTACTATTTCATCATAATTAAGTTCTTGACTACAAATAACTCTTATTCCAAACAAATCATTGAGACATTTTTCAATTGGTATCTTTCCATTTTCATGGTTATCATTATAATTTTTTATTTTAAATTCTATGGAGTTTTTTGTCTTTGTTCTAATATTAACTTTAGAAAATTCACTATTAAACTGTTTAAAATCCATTACCAATTGTATGTTATTTTCATTTATAAATTCTCTATAATTAAAAATCGTTTCTAATATCATTTCGTTGTCTAACAAGTCACATACTAAATTATTTTTCAAATTAAATTTATAGTAATAATTGCTTTTTTGCCACTTTTCATTAAATTCTATATATTCTTTTTGTATAAAATTTATTAATCTATCTAATTCTTCAAACATATAAATTTCTTTCCTTTTTTCTATTTTATCACATAATTTTGTTTTTGTGTATTTATTATTGAATTTTTACAATTTTTTATATTCATAATCCATATATATTATAAAACATTTGTTCTTAATTGTCAAGAAATTTATTTCTAATTCCTAGTTTTTTAGAAAAAAGTACAAAATAACATAAAGTTTATAATACTAACATTGATAGTTTTATAAACTTTATGTTATTAACTAAGAAAGCTTGATAATAAATTACACCTAAATCAAATTTTATCTTATTTTATTGTGTATAGCATTTTTCTTTCTTCATAATAAATCATTTTTTATTTTCTTATAAAAATACAAATTTCCCAAAATTAAATATCAAATTTGTTAACATACAAATTATTATTCCAAATACAGTCGGAATTAAAAAGCTTAATGCCACCCATCTCATTTTTCCTGTTTCTTTCTTTATTGTTAATAATGTTGTAGCACATGGAAAATGTAATATCGTAAATATCATCACATTTATTGCTGTTAATATAGTCCAACCATTTTGTCTTAATATTTCTCCTATTGCAAAAGTATCTTCTATATTTATTAAGGCTTTCCCTTGAAGGTAGCACATTAATATTATCGGCAAAACTATTTCATTTGCTGGTATTCCTAAAATAAATCCTGTTAAGATATAGCCATCTAATCCCATTAGTCTTGCAAATGGATCTAAAAAGTTTACTATTAAATCTAATATACTACTTCCATTTA
>CAUWFY010000095.1:0-5351 GCA_963558115.1 uncultured Clostridia bacterium | reverse complement strand
CCAACCAATTACTTGCTTTATCTAAAGCATTAAATACAAGTATTGATTTATTAGTAGGAAATGATATACAAAATTTGCTAGAGCAAAAAGTTGGCAATGTAGAAACAGAAATAATTAAAAATAATAAATTTCAAAAAATAATTATATCGGTTTTATCAATTATTGTTGTACTATTTATTCTTGCTTTTATCTCACTTGCTTAAAAAGGGGGGGTTAGAATGAAAAAAACAAAATTTGAAGAAACTATAAAATACTTAATTGTATTATTTTTGGGAATAGGAGCAGGTAATATTATTCTTGAATTCTTAGAAAAGACACCACTAAATATATGGCTTGCTAGAACTATTGCTTGTGTTATATGTGTTGGTATTTGTTCACTACTTTATTATTTTTGGATAAGCAAAAAAGAAAAATAATGTATAGTTATAAATTTAATTACTTTATACGAAAAGTATAGAGTAATTTTTATTTTTATGGTATTATAACAATAGATAGTAAGTTATCACTACTATGAAATTATAAATTGAAAGGTTGGATTTATGGAGTATGGACAAGAATAAAAAAATAATCATTGGAGTTATAATTTTATTATTTATTATCGTTATAGGAATAGTTGTTGCATATAAATTAATTGAAAATAGTGTTACAAATAGAGAAAATTATAAGGCGAATATTGAGAATATTAGTTCTACTCCTGTTGATACTGCCAATCTCGAAGAAAGCTTAATTTATGAAGAAACAGTATCTCCAAATGAAAACTATGTTAATTATAATGAAGAAAAAGTATTTTATACAATAAGAGTTTACAAAAAAGAGAATAATATTATCGTAAAATCAAGTTCAAATACTTCATTTGCGAAAGAACTTCAATATGAAATAAATAGTGATAAAGATATAACTAAAGATAATGTTAAAGTTGAATGGACTACACTAATGGGGGATACTAATTTTACAAAAGAAAATCAAATTGGAATAGCAGTTGTTACATTATATTATAATGATGAGATATTTAGTCAAAGAAAAATAAGTTTTGTAAGTAATGCAATAGATATTATTGTAGATGAAATAAAGTAAAGCACAAATTACAGGTATTAGTGAGAAAAGTAATAATTTATAGGAGTAAAAATATATGAAAAGTAAAATATCAATATTTATTATAATTGCAATTTTTATAGTCGGTCTTTCTTGTATTATATATTCAAATACTAAAGGATTGAAAGGATTAGAGAAAGAAGTTTCTAAAATTACATTACCACAAAATATTGAAAAAATTGCAATAAAAAGTAAAATAGGAGATTCAGGTGGAAATGGAGAATATTCAACATATAGAGTAGTTTTATTAATAAAAACAGAAATAACACTAGAGGAGCTAAAACAAGAATTTGAAAAAATGAACTTAAAGTTTTCTAATCATTATGATAGTTGCAACAATGTTCCAATTCTTTATATTACACATTGTAAAGGTAACATTTTTAAATCTTCAAGGGATTTTTCACTTGAATTTAATGAATTAAATGGAATAGATGATTACAATAATTATTACTTTGTAGAATTTGTTGAATAATAATAAATAAGTAAATAACAAATTACAATTTTGTAATTTGATAAATTTATAGTAATTTAAGGAGAAGATTAAATGAAAAAAGTATTAAAATATATAATAATATTTATTATCCTAATAGCAATAATTATTTTAGGAATAAATTTATACATAATATTATCCACCAAAAAACAAATTATTAAAGAAGAAGACTACACAAAATTATCAGACATAGACTGTATAATAATTCTAGGGGCTGGAATAGTAGAAGGTAAGCCTAGCCATATGTTAGAAGACCGATTATTAGAAGGCATAAAATTATATCAAAATAATGTATCTGATAAGATAATAATGAGTGGAGATCATGGAAGAAAAGAATATGACGAAGTAAATGTAATGAAAAATTATGCAATTCAAAAAGGAGTACCATCAGAAAATATCTTTATGGACCATGCAGGATTTTCCACTTATGAAAGCATATATAGAGCAAGAGATATTTTTAAGGCAAAAAAAGTAGTAATAGTAACTCAAAAATACCATTTATATAGAGCTTTATATATTGCAAAGCAGTTAGGACTAGAAGCTTATGGAGTAGGAGCGGACCCAAGGCAATATGTAGGAAAAACATACAGAGAAATGAGAGAGATACTAGCAAGAAATAAGGATTTCATAAAATGTATATTTAAACCTGTGCCTACTTATTTAGGAGAAACAATTCCTGTGAATGGGAATGGAGATATTACAAATGATGATAAAAAAGATATTTAATAATATATATTTAAACAGAAAAACGAATTAATATTGGTAAATACCATGAATAGAATAAAAGGGAATGATTTTACAATTAAAATATTTATAGAGATTAGGAGATTATAAATGTTACAAATAAAAAACATACATAAACAATATAAAACAGGTGACTTAATACAAACAGCTTTAAATAATGTAAGCCTAAATCTAAGAGATAATGAATTTGTTGCAATTCTTGGACCAAGTGGCTCAGGAAAGACAACACTTTTAAACATTATCGGAGGCTTAGACCGTTATGATAAAGGAGATTTAATAATAAACGGAATTTCCACAAAAAAGTATAAAGATAGAGATTGGGACTCTTATCGTAATCATACCATAGGTTTTGTATTCCAAAGTTATAACTTAATACCACATCAAACAATTTTAGCAAATGTAGAATTAGCATTAACAATATCAGGAGTATCAAAAAGTAAAAGAAGAGAAAAAGCAATAAAGGCACTTGAACAAGTGGGATTAGCAAATCAAATTCATAAAAAACCAAATCAATTATCAGGTGGGCAAATGCAAAGAGTTGCTATTGCAAGAGCATTAGTAAATGACCCAGATATTGTACTTGCTGACGAGCCAACTGGAGCATTAGATAGTGATACAAGTATTCAAGTTATGGAATTATTAAAGAAAGTGGCAAAAGACCGTTTAGTAGTAATGGTAACACATAATCCAGAACTTGCAGAAGATTATGCGACCCGTATTGTAAATATTAAAGATGGTAAAATTCTTTCAGACACCAATCCATATATAATAGAAAAAGAAAAAAATTCAAAGCCAATACACAAAAATTTAGGAAAAACAACAATGTCCTTCTTAACCTCACTATCTTTGAGTTTTAATAACTTAAAAACCAAAAAAGTAAGAACAATTTTAACATCTTTTGCAGGTTCAATAGGTATTATTGGCATAGCATTAATATTATCACTATCAAATGGTGCTAATTTATATATTAAATCAGTAGAAGAAGATACATTGTCTGAATATCCATTACAGATACAAAGTACAGGAATCGATATGAGTTCATTGCTTATAGGTACAAATAATGAGGAAGATAATCAAAAAGATGGAGATATAAATGTTAGTAAAAGAATAACAAATATGTTTTCAACAATAGGTTCAAATGATTTAAAGTCATTTAAAAAATATCTAGAAAGTGATGAGAGTAATATTAAAAAATATGCCAAAGCTATCGAATATTCATATGATATTACACCAACAATTTATAGTTCAAACACAGAAAATATAAGACAAGTAAACCCAGACACTACTTTTGCAAGTTTAGGAATGGGCTCAGGAGCATCTAGCAATAGTATGATGTCTAGTATGATGAGCACAAATGTATTTTTTAAAATGCCAAAAGATAGTAAATTATATGAAAATCAATATGATGTAAAAGCTGGAAAATGGCCGACAAGTTATAATGAATGTGTTTTAGTATTAACTTCACAAGGAAATATTAGTGACTTTTTATTATATACCTTAGGATTAAGAGATTATAGCGAAATACAAAACTTAGTTAATCAATTCTCAAATGGAAAAGAAATAGATACACCAGAAGATTTTGGCTCATATAATTATGACGATATTTTAGGAACTACTTTTAAGCTTATTAATTCTAGCGAATGCTATGAATATGATGGAGAATATAAAGTTTGGAGAGACAAAACTGATAATAAAGAATATATGAAAAATCTTGTAATAAATGGAGAAGATTTAAAAATAGTTGGAATTGTACAACCAAAAGAAGGAGCAACAAGTACAATGCTTTCTAATGGAATTTATTATCCAGATTCTTTAACAAATTATGTTATTGAAAAAGCAAAAAATAGTAAAATAGTACAAGAACAATTATCAAATCCGGAAGTTAATGTATTTACTAGCAAAAGATTTGATGAAACTGAAAAAGAAAATTCTTTTGACATGAAATCATTAATCGACATAGATACAAATGCCATAAAATCAGCTTTTAAGGTAGATCAATCAAAAATAAAAATAGATTTTGGAAATTTGAATAATGTATTGATACAAAACTCATTACCAGCTCTAAATATAAATGATATTTTAAGTAAAATTCAATTTTCAATGTCACAAGAAGATATAAAAAACATAATAATAGACTTGGTTAAAGGATATGAAGAATATATACAAAATAAACCAGATGCAAATATAAATGAAATAAGTAAACAACTAACAGAATATTTACAATTAAAAGAAGTAAATGAATTAATAAATAAAAAAATACAAGAATTCATTAAAGAAAATGGAAGTTTAACTATTACACAAAAACAATTAGAAGAACTTATGAAAGAAATTTTAGCAGGATACGAAAAATATGTAAATGATAATGAATTAGTAAGTGTAGAAGATTTAAACAAATATATTGTAGAATATATGAATTCTGATAAAGCAAAAGATATTATAACCAAAAATATATCAAAAATAATGACTTCTCAAAATTTAGAAAAACAAATAACAACTATAATGGGACAATATATGCAAAAGGTTATGGGAACAATAAGCAAAAGCTTACAAACTCAAATGGAGTCAAGTATAAGAAATTTCAGCAAAACTATGACAAATGCAATAAGCATAGACGAAAATGCCTTTATGGGAGCGTTTAAAATGAAAATGAATGAAGAAGAACTAAATGAATTATTTAAATCCCTTATGAATAAAGATAGTGTCACATATGAGAGTAATTTAAAAAAATTAAATTATGCTAATTTTGATGAGCCAAGTGGAATTGGTATTTATCCAAAAGATTTTGAAGGAAATAAAGCAATTACAAGTTTAATAAATGATTACAATACTCGTATGGAACAAAATGGAGAAGAAGATAAAGTAATTTCTTATGCTGATATGATAGGTTCATTAATGACTTCAGTAACAACTATTGTTGATACAATAAGCTATGTATTAATTGCATTTGTTGCGATATCATTAGTAGTTTCATCAATTATGATAGGTGTTATTACATATATTAGTGTATTAGAACGAAAAAAAGAAA
>CAUWFY010000094.1:0-5383 GCA_963558115.1 uncultured Clostridia bacterium | reverse complement strand
ATGTTACTATTAATTCTCAAATAGGTGGAGATGTTTTTGTTTGTGCAAAAAATGTAATCATTAGTGAACAATCTTATATATTAGGTAATTTATTTCTATCTGCTGAAAATGTAAATGTAAAAGGAATTATTTATGACTTATATGCTATTGGTAATAATATTACTATTGATGGCTATATTAATAGAGATATTAGAATATCATCTTCTACATTAAATATAAATGGTGTTATTGGAAGAAATGCTTATGTAGAAGCTCAAAATATTAATTTTGCAGTTGCTAATCAAAATGATTCAGATGCAAGTACCGTTACAAAAGCTGGTTCTATAGTTGGTGACTTAAATTACTCTTCTTCTCAAGAAATATCTATTCCTGAGAAAGCTGTTACTGGAAATGTTCATTTTGAACCAATAACTAAATCAGCAAATAAAACCATATCTTCTTATTTAATTTCTTTAGGAAGTTTACTTGTAATTGTTTTAGTAATTTGGGGATTAAGTTTATTATTAGCTCCTAAATTCGTAAAATCTACAAGTAACTTAATTGCTAGTAAAAGAATATTACCTGTTATAGGTTGTGGAATTTTAACACCTATTGTGATAACTTTATTAGCTATATTATTGCTATTTATTAGTATTACAACTTCAATTTCACTTTTATTATTAATTATATTAGTATTACTATTTGCCTTAAGTACATCTATAACTATAATTGCTATTAATAATTTGATTTGTAACAAATTAAAAATTTCTAAAAACATTGGTATTTTAGGAATATTAATATTAACTACAACTATTTTATGGGCTATTGGTCTAATCCCAATTATAGGAGCTGTTATTTCTATTTTATCAATTATAGTTGGTATGGGATTAATTACTTATTTTGCTTTTAATAAAAATAAGGATTTTTCTATAGAAACTGTTAAAGCTAGTCCAAAAGATAAAAAAGTTAAATCTGAAAAAAATATAAAAACTAAAGATAGTAATAAAAATCAAAAAAATAATTAGATAATAAAATATTAAATAAAAAAGCTTTAAAATGAATTATATTAATTAAAATTCCTTTAAAGCTTTTTTATTGTATAGGAAAAATCATCTTTTATCTTGACCATATATAAGATTTTTCCGTATACAACAAGCAAAAGTGACCTTTAAAAAGACCCTCGATAGCTTTACTAGTGTAACTTCGCTACTTTTCTTATTTGTAATTAATTTATTAAATTTTAAAATAATTATTTTGCTTGTATTAAGCTCTCATAATATTTTTTTAGTGTAAATAGTATAATTTCTATATCATATAATATCTAAATGTACTATTTAATTCACTAAATATAAATTTTAATTTACTCTTTAATTTACTAGATATAATTTTTAATTTACTAACTTTTTAATTCTTCTATAATAACCTTATAATCTTTTGCCTTTAAAATAGCTGTGCCTGCTACCAATATGTTTGCGCCTGCCTCTTTTACTTCTGGAGCTGTTTTTAAGTTAATTCCTCCATCTACTTCTATATCTACCTCAAGATTATTTTTTTCTATATAATCTCTTAACTTTTTTATTTTTTCTGTCATTTCACTAAGATATGTTTGTCCACCTTTTCCCGGTTCAACAGTCATTATTAAGCACATATGAATATATGGCAAGAATTCATAAACCTCTTCTATTTTAGTTTCTGGCTTTATTGCAATTCCAACTTTTGAATTATTTTCTTTTATGAATTTTATAATTTCTTTTACTTCATTTTTATCTTTGCAAGCTTCTAAATGAAATGTTATAATATTAGGCTCAACTGAAATAAAATCTTCTATTGCTGGTTTTATATTTTTTACCATTAAATGAATGTCTAATGGTAAATTTGATATTCTTTTTATATATGCTGAATATTCTATCATTTTTTGATATGTATCTTTTTCTACAAATTTTCCATCCATAACATCTATATGAAAATAATCAGTTTTTCCAGCTTCTAATCCAAAAAATGTTTTAGATTCTTCTCCTTTTTTTACATTAAGTATTGATGTTGATACTTCTACCATCTTCGTTCCTCTCTTTCTTTTAATTCCTTATATATTTTACAAAACCTATTGTATCTTGATATATCTATTTTTCCTTCTTCTATTGCCTTTTTTATTCCACAATTTTCTTCTTTTATATGTGTACAACCAACAAATTCACAATTTATTATATTTTCTTTAAATTCTTTAAAATATTTTTCTAAATCTTTACTTTTTATTTCAGATATATCAAATGTAGAAAAACCTGGAGTATCTGCAATATATGTATTATCATCTATCTCGTATAATTTTATTGATGTTGTAGTATTTTTTCCTCTCTTATTTCTTTTACTAATTTCTCCTTCTTCTGTCATATCTCTATCAAAAATTCCATTTATAAGTGTTGATTTTCCTACTCCTGAATTTCCTGAAAATGCATTTATATTATTTTTCATTTCTGCTTTTAATTCTTCTATTCCTTGTTTCTTTTTTGCATCTGTTAGTATAACTTTATAACCAATTTTTTCATATGTTTTATTTATTTCTTTAAATTCTTCTTTTTTATCTAAGTCTGTTTTATTTAATACAATTACTGAATTAATTTTCAAAAATTCTGCAAATGCTAGTTGTTTATCTAACATTAATAAATCTGGTTTAGGATCTTTACTAGAAACCACAAATATTATTTGTGTTATATTTGCAAGTTTCGGCCTTTTTATATATACTTTTCTTTCTTTTATTTCTTCTATTATAGCTTTTTTCTCTTCCTTATTTAATATCTCAACTTCTACAATATCTCCTACTACTGGAATTATTTCATTATTTTTTAGTTTTCCTCTTGCAATTGCTTCATATATTTCATTATTTATTTTTATTTTATATAAATTTGAAATATTTTCAACTATTATTCCTTGCATATTTCCTCCCAAAATCAATTTCTATTTAATATAATTTGTAAGTTCTGCAAATTTTTCCAAAGAAAGCTTTTCAGCTCTAACATTTTCATTTAATTCTAAATTCTTCAAAATCTCTTTTCCTTCTTCTTTTGACTTAAAGATTTTTGCATTAGTTAATGAATTTAATAATGTTTTTCTTCTTTGCATAAATGAATTTTTTATGATTTTAAACATTAATTCTTTATCTTTTACATCAACAATTTTATCTTTCCTAATATTTAATTTTATAACTTCTGATGTAACTTCTGGTGCTGGTATAAATGATTCTTTTGGTACTTCTAAAATTTTCTCTGATATTGAATAATAATATACTGCATATGTAATTGCTCCTGTATTTTTTTCTCCTGGTACTGCTATAAGTCTATCTGCAACTTCTTTTTGTATCATTACCGTGATACTTTCTAAATCTAATTGTTCTTCTAATAGTTTCATTATTATTGGTGTTGTTATATAATATGGTAAATTAGCTACAATTTTTGCATTTTTTAAGTTGTTCATTTCTTTTTCTTTTTTTATTATTGAATTTAAATCTACTTTTAATACATCATTAAATATTATTTCAAAGTTATTGTATAAAGAAAATCTATCTTTTAGGATTTTTATCATATTTTGGTCTAGTTCTATGCAAATTACCTTTCCTGCTCTTTCTAAAAGTTCTTTTGTTAATGTTCCTAAACCTGGTCCTATTTCTATTACTAAATCTTCCTTTGTTATTTCGCTACTTCCTACTATATTATCTATGACTTCTTGATTTACCAAAAAATTTTGTCCTAATGATTTATTTGCTTTTATTTTATATTTATCCATTATATATTTTGTTTCTTGATAAATGTTTTGCATCTTTTATATTTTTCCCTTCTTTTTGTTCAATTATATAATTATTATATAGTAATTTAGTCATTTTTTCAAGGAAGTGTTTTCATAAAAATATTAATTTCTTACTTTCAGATTTCTTCTTTGCGATTTGTCTAATTTTTAAATATTAATTTTTTATCTTCTAGCAGTTTCTTAATACATTTTAAATTTTCTTTCATTTTAAAAACTACTTTTATTTGCTCTATTTACAAACTCCTTCAAAAAACTTATATATTTCTATTTTTTCACTAATTTTTCCTATTATCTATCATAATTCCAAGTGGTCAAATTCTTTAAAAATTCTTGACACATTAGCTTTTTAGTCATATACTAAATCCATAAAAATAAATGAAAAAGGAGGCATTTTAATGGATAACATGATAGAAATCAGATGGCACGGTAGAGGTGGTCAAGGTGCTAAAACTGCATCTTTATTACTTGCTGACGCAGCCTTTAATACAGGAAAATATATTCAAGGATTTCCTGAATATGGTCCTGAAAGAATGGGTGCACCTATTACTGCATATAACAGAATAAGTGATAATCCAATTACAATTCATAGTAATATTTATGAACCAGATTATGTTGTTGTCGTTGATGATACTTTATTAGAAGCTGTTGATGTAACAGCTGGTTTAAAAGAATCTGGTGCTATTATTATAAATAGCACAAAATCTGCTGATGTTTTAAAAGAACATCTAAAGAATTATAAAGGTTCTATTTATACAATAGATGCAAGAAAAGTATCTGAAGAAGCTTTAGGAAAGTATTTCCCTAATACTCCTATGTTAGCAGCAATAGTTAAAGTTAGCAAAATAATGAGTGATGAAGCATTATTAAAAGATATGGAAGGTTCATTTAAACATAAATTTGCAAAAAAACCTGAAGTTATAGATGGAAATATGAAAGCTTTAGAATTAGCTTTAAATGAAGTCACAAAAATTCAGTAACAAAATTAAAGGAGGTAAAATAATGACAGATATAAATTCAAAAACACCTATGGAGAAATTAACTCCTGGTGGAGATATTTATACAGCTGGAAATGCAGTAGAATTTAAAACTGGAGATTGGAGAAGTTCATACCCTGTTTTCTTATCTGAAAAATGTAAACAATGTGGTCTTTGTTTCCCTGTTTGCCCAGAAGATGCTATTCCAGTTGGAAAAGATCAAAAAAGAAAAGATTTTAATTATGATTATTGTAAAGGATGTGGCGTTTGTGCCAAAGTTTGTCCTTTCGGAGCAATCGAAATGAGAGAGGAAGGTGTTTAATTAATGGGAATTAGAGAAAGATTAAGTGGTAATGAAGCAGCTGCAACTGCAATGAAACAAATAAATCCTGATGTTGTAGCAGCATTTCCTATCACTCCTTCAACAGAAATACCTCAATATTTTTCAACTTTTGTTGATAATGGTTTAGTTGATACTGAGTTTGTTGCTGTTGAAAGTGAACATAGTGCTATGAGTGCTTGTATTGGAGCTCAAGCGGCAGGAGCAAGAGCTATGACAGCTACTTCTGCAAATGGTTTGTCTTTAATGTGGGAAATGATTTATATTGCTTCAAGCCTAAGATTACCAATCG
>CAUWFY010000093.1:0-5397 GCA_963558115.1 uncultured Clostridia bacterium | reverse complement strand
ATAACATGTTAAACAATTTTTTCGAAAAAATTTTAAATCAAATTTGCAATTTATCAAACCTAAGATTAAATTAATTCAAATAATTTTCAAAAAAGTTATATCAAAACAAAAGAAAACCTAAGTAATAGGAGGTATTTGCATGTATGATTCGATATACAAGCAGATATATAAACATAGTTAGTTTTATATTTTCAATAATAATATGTATTATGCTAAATAGTACAATTGCTAATATCAATTTTAAAAGTTCAAAATTAAAAGTAGGATTCACAAGTGAAAATCAAGTTTTTAATCAAAACACCCCAAATATTCAAAAACATCAAAATAATTATAATTCTAATAATTCATCAAATAATATTTTAAATTCTAATATATCCAAACAATTATCAACAAAAAGCAAAGAAAAAGTGGAATGGTATATAGAAATTCCAACAATTTCATTAAAAGCACCAATTACAGAAGGTACAACAAAAGAAATCTTGGATAATTATGTAGGACATTTTGAAGAAAGTCCTAGTAAAAAAGGAAATGTATGCCTAGCAGCACATAATAGGGGATACAAGAATAATTACTTTGAAAATTTAAAAAAATTAAAGATAGGAGATGAAATATTTTATAAAAATAATGAATATGAAGAAAAATATATAGTATCTAAACACGAAATAATAAAGGATACAGATTGGGTAAATTTAGAAAATACAGAAGAAGATAAAATAACTTTGATAACTTGTGTTGAAAATGAACCTAATTATAGAAGATGTATTCAAGGAGAAAAATTAGAGTAATAAAGATAATTAAAAAATCTATAAAGTTAAGGAAAATATATTAATATAAAAATAAAACTATATAGGTTTATAGGTAAATCCTTAAAAACCTAAATATAAAATATAAGGAAGAAATTAAAATGAATAAGGTTAAAAATATATCTAAAAAAATTGTAATAACAATAAGCCTAGTAATATTAAATACAATGCTATTTATAAATTCAGTAATAGCAGCCCAAATGGATTCAACACATATTTATTCATCAGGTTCTTGTGGCGAATTATTAAAATACAAAGGAGGACTTGTAATAGTTGAATATGCAGAATATAAAGATAATGGAGTATCATATCCAGCATATTGCCTAGACAAAACAAAACACGGTGTTGAAGGAGATTTTTCATATGATGTTTCAATAAAAGACGCAATCAAAGATGTAGGCTTATGGAAAGTAATAGTAAATGGTTACCCATATAAAACAATACAAGAACTAGGTGTTGCAAATAAAGAAGAAGCTTTTACAGCAACAAAACAAGCTGTTTACTGTTATGTACATGGAAATAAATTGAGTGACTATGAAGGAATAGGAGAAGCAGGAAAAAGAACTTTAAATGCTATGTATAAAATAATTGATAATGCTAATAAATCAACAGAAACTCAAATATCAAGTACATTAACAATAAATAAAAATAATGATGAATGGAAACAAGATAATAAAGATAAAAACTACATATCAAAAACATACAGTGTATCAGCAGATACAGTTATAGAAAAATATAAAATAAAAATAGAAAGTGAAAAAGGACAAAATATTGAAGAAATAAAATTAGTAGATGAAAATAATAATGAAAAACAGGAATTTAAAGCAGATGAAAAATTTAAAATATTAGTACCTTTAAAAAGAACTAATGAAAAAGGTGAATTTAAAATAAATGTAGAAGCAAAAGTAAATACAAAAGTAGTATTATATGGGGCAGCGCCTAATAGTGGTTACCAAGATTATGCATTAACTTCAGCAGGTTATGAAGATGGAAAAGGAACAGCAAAAGACGAATATAACAAAAATGAAACAAAGATAATAATTATAAAACAAGACGAAGAGACTAAAAAGAGATTAGAAGGAGTTGAATTTGAATTATTAGATGAAAATAAAAATGCAATATATAAAAACTTAAAAACAGATGAAAAAGGAAAAATCGTAATAGAAAATGTGATTCCGGGAAAATATTATATAAGAGAAACAAAATCAATAGATGGATATGAAATTTATGAAGAAGATATTGAAGTAAATATAGACTTAAATCAAGAAATAATGGTAACAGTAAATAATAAAAAAGAAGATAAACCTAAAATAGAAACAAGTAAAAAAGAAAAAGAAGTAAAAAGATTACCAGTAACAGGAATGTAGATGATAAAGTATAAAAAATAATAGTATATAATTTTATAAAATTGCATAAGATATATTATATTTGTTATACAAAGTAACTTGACAATTTCTTATCACACATTGTATAATAAATATAATAAGAAAATGTTTCTCGCTTTATGGTGGTGCGAGTAATAAATTATCCATTTTGCTAAATGTTCTCGCTTTATAGTGGCGCGAGTAATAAATTATCTATTTTGAAAATGGTTAGCCTTCTATATTAAGTTATAGAGGGCTTTTATAATAGAAAGGACAAATTATATGTTTTTAGAAACAGGATATGTATATCATATAAAAGATGAATATTTTGAATTTGCAAAAGATGAAAAACTTATGAAAAATCATGAAAATGGAAATACAAGACCTACATATTTTTGTATTAAAAATACAAATAGCAAAGTTCTATGGTTTATTCCTATGAGTTCTAAAGTGGAGAAATATAAAAAAATACAAGAACAAAAAATAAAGAAAAGTGGAGTTTGTGATACTATCGTAATTGGTAAATATAGAAGAAAAGAAGCAGTTTTTCTAATTCAAAATATTTTTCCAATTACTGAAAAATATATAGACCATATTGATACTATTAGAAATCAAGCAGTTGCTGTTGTAGAAGGAACTAAAAAAGAAATTACATACAAGGTAAATAAGATTTTTACCTTAAAATCAAAACGGAATAAATCTAATTTTTCCAGATGTAGATAGAATTGAAAAATTACTATTAGAAGAAATAAATAATGATAATCCTTAATTAACTTTATAAACAATAAAAAAACACATATGACTGTAGATGTGTTTTTTACTATTTATAATATTCAAACCACTTCGTGGATTCTTCATTTCCTTTTTCAATTATATACATATATAATTTTATCAAATAAAAAATTATATTAAAATACGATTAAATAACATATTGAATAAAAATAAAACATCTGATAAAATATATAAAAATAAAAAAGGAAAGGAGAGCATAATATATTTAAAATTATAAATATATCATGCAACACAAAATGATTTCACAATTAATAGTTTTAATAATACTAATATTAATAAATGCATATTTTGCAGCAAGCGAAATAGCCTTTATCTCATTAAACGATGCAAAGATAGAAAAACAGGCAAAAGAAGGAAACAAAAAAGCAAAACAAATAGAAAAAATGCTAAAAACACCAAGTAAATTCTTAGCAACTATACAAATAGGAATAACTCTAGCAGGATTTTTATCAAGTGCATTTGCATCTGAAACATTTGCAGATAAAATAGCACCTTACTTATACAATATGATACCAGCAATAAGTTTAGGAGTATGGAAAAGCATATCAATAATTTTCATAACAATAATACTATCATTCTTCACACTTGTATTCGGAGAATTAGTTCCAAAAAGATTAGCTATGAAACATTACGAAAAAATATCATTTGCGACAATAGGAGTAATAAGAACAATATCAATAGTAACAGCACCATTTGTAAAATTATTAACATCAGTAACAAATGGAATTTCTAAAATATTTGGAGTAGGAGAAAATGAAGAAGAAACTGTTACAGAAGAAGAAATAAAAATGATGGTAGACCAAGGACAAGAAAGTGGAACAATAAAAGAAGATGAAAAAGAACTTATAAACAATGTATTTGAATTTAATGATATAACAGTATCAGAAATAATGAGACACAGAAAAGATATTTTTGCAGTAGATATAAATATAAGCACAGATGAACTTTTAGAAGAACTTTCAAAAGAAGAATATAGATATAGTAGAATTCCCGTATATGATGAAACCATTGATGAAATAAAGGGAATTTTATATGTAAAAGATGTATTAAAAAATATAAATAAGAAAACTTTTAAAGTGAAAAATGTTATAAAAGATGCATATTTTATATCTCAAAACAGGCTAATAAATGAAGTTTTTAAAGAACTACAAAAAAATAAAAAGCAATTAGCAATAATCTTAGATGAATATGGTGGAACAGCTGGAATTGTTACAATGGAAGACATCTTAGAAGAATTAGTTGGAGATATATATGACGAGTATGATAAAGAAGAAAGTGAATATGAAAAAATAGATGAAAACACATATATTTTATCTGGAAGTATGCCGATATTTGATGTAAATAAACTATTAGAAGCAGATATACCAGAAGGAGAATTTGATACAATTTCAGGTTTCCTTCAAGATAGATTAGGGAGAATACCAGAAGACAAAGAAAAGCCAGTTATTGAAACAGAGAAAGTAACATATAAAATAGAAAAATCAGAAGATAAAAGAATAATAAAAATAAAAGCTTGTAAAAATAATATAGAAAAAATAGAAGAAGAAAGTTTATAGGTAACTCTTGCTAAAAACCTAAATATATAAAAGAGGAAAAAGAGTATGAAAAAGAAACATATAGTTGGAATAATAATTATAGCAATAATAATAATTGCAACAGTTGGATTTTTTATAGCAAAAAAAGTAATTGAGGATGGAAAAAAATATGAAATAGAGAAAATTGATAATTATGAGTATTTCACATTAAAGGTAGACAATAAATATGGAGTAATAAATAAAGAAGGAAAGCAAATAATAAATACAGAATATACAAATGTAATTATTCCAAATCCACAAAAACCAGTATTTATATGTTATACAAATGATAGCACAAAAGTATTAAATCAAAATAGTGAAGAAATATTTACAGAATTTAAATCAATAGAGCCAATAAAATTAAAAAATATTGCAAGTAGCTTAATGTATGAAAAAAGTGTCTTAACATATAAAGAAAATGAAAAATTTGGACTAATAAACTTAGAGGGAAAAAAACTAACAAAAGCTATTTATGAGAAAATAGAAGGATTGCCATATAAAGAAGGAGAATTATTAGTTCAAAAAGAAGGAAAATATGGAGTTATAAACTTAAAAGGAAATCAGCTTATAAAACCACAATATGACCAAATAAATGTTGATGGATATTCAAGCGATGAAGATGGATATAAAAATGCAGGATATATTGTTGGAAATAAAACAGAAGAGGGATATAGATACGGATATATAGATATTAATGGGGAAATGTTATTAGAAACAGAATATAACGAAATACAAAGAATAACAGATATAAAAGAAAATAATATTTATTTAATTGCTGCAAAAAATGGTCAATATGGATTATTTAAAAATAAAGAACAAGTAATAGGAAATGAATATCAATCAATAACATATAATTTAACAGAT
>CAUWFY010000092.1:0-5508 GCA_963558115.1 uncultured Clostridia bacterium | reverse complement strand
ACTATCATAGATAGGGCATTCTTACCGTGAAAGGACAAGTTATGAGAAGAGAGGGAAATAAAGATAAAAAAGCTGTAGTATATTGAATTAGATATGTGGAGATTTTAACAGAAAAGAAAAAGAATAGCCTACAGTTGAAATTTAAAATAATGTAGTGAAAGATAGAAAATAAAGTGGTATAATAAAATACAGAAATAGGAGTGAGAATTTTATGAAACAGAATATATATGATATTAAAAGTTTTTCAGATGCATATGATAAAATGAGATATGAAAACAAAGGAATGAATGCAAATGATTTAGTTGAAATACCTAATTTTAGAAAATTAATACCAGACTTGAATAATAAAAAAGTTCTTGATTTAGGATGTGGTTATGGAGAGAAGGACATATATTGTAAAGAATTAGGAGCAAAAGAAGTATTAGGAATTGACATATCTGAACATATGCTAAAAATAGCTTTAGATAATAACAAAGATAAAGACATAAAATACAAATTGATGGCAATGGAAGATATAGATAAACTGGAAGAAAAATTTGATGTAGTTATTTCTTCATTAGCTATTCACTATGTAAAGGACTATGATAAATTAATAAAAGATATATATAATTTATTAAATGAAGATGGAATATTAATTTTTTCTATTGATCACCCTTTAAGAATAGCTAATAAATTCGAAACTTGGATGAAAAAGAATTATACAGAAATTAACGGAAAATGGTTTTTACTTGTATCAGACTATAACAGAGAAGGTTTAAGAGAAAAAGAATGGAATGGAGTAATGGTAAAAAAATATCATAGAAATTTTAGTAGTTTAATAAATGGATTAGTGCAAAGTGGATTTAAAATTGATAAAATTTTAGAACCAGTACCTGATGAGGAAAGCATAAAAATTATCCCTAAATATATTAATCAATATGATAGACCGTATTTTTTATTTATTAGAGCAAAAAAATAGCAGGAAATTTTAAAAACTCTATTGACATAGAGTCAAACAAAGAAAGAACCAACATATAGTGGTTCTTTCTTTGTTAGTAATGAATTTGATATAGTTAGTTGCAATGGTCCTTTTCATAAATCTCTTTGATATTGAGTTTGTCAGTCAACATATTTCCATAATGGACATCCTCTGTTTCAGCACCAATCATCCGATATAAATCTCCCTGAGGGGAAACCATAAGACGGGTAGCTAATTTAGAAGGCATTCTTCCATCAATTTTAAGATTCGGAAACATTTTTTGTAACTGAGCAACTTTAGCAAAGAATTCCTCGTCTGTGATATCAAATCGATTTTTGTTAGGAACAGCACCTCTACCGCTTGCTGAATTGAAACGTCGTAATTTCCAATGATCAACTCCTAAGTCACTTAAAAGCGATCCAAGGTCTTCAAGATAATCAATGTTCTCTTTATGAACACAAGTGTTTATGAGAACACCAATATCGTTAGCTTCTTTAACCATTTTGATACGTGAAATGATAGTATCACGATGATATTTGGTACAGCGAATCTTCTCGTTTAATTCATCGTCAGCTGATTCGAAAGGAAATGCAATAGAGTTTAAGTGTTTTTTAATTTTTCCAAATATTTCTTCTGTTAGAAGAATACCATTTGTACTCAATCTTGTATCAAGTCCTCGATTATATGCATCAATAATCAAATCAGGAAGATGAGGAATTAACAAGGGTTCACCACCGATATAACGCATTTTGGTTAAACCGGTTTCGATTAACTGATTTTGTACCATAAAATGGCCTTCTCGTGTCGTTATTTCATTCCGCTTGTTAGGACTAATACAATAGCCACATCTTTCTTGGCAAGAATGAGTGATAATCCAAGAGATAATCACTTCTCCGACATGATTTGGATCTTCAATAGCATAATGATTTTTTTCATTACTAGTCATAATAGCACCTCCATAAAATTCTATTGACAGGTTTAAAATACAATTCGGTAACGAATTGTATGTATTATATCAATAAAATAAGATTATGTCAACAAAGCACAAAAAACTGTTGAAAAAATTGTAAATAAGTAGTATAATTAGATAGAATTGTTATTTTGGTAAAAAATGGAGGAATTTTATGAAAACACCAAGTATCATGTTAATTGGGTGTGGACCTCATGCAAAAAGAGTGTATGTTCCAAAATTAAAAGAGATTGAAAGCGAATATGGAATAAAACTTAAAGCAATAGTGGAATTAAAAGAAAAAAAAGAGGATATTTTACCATTTGCTTCAAAATATTTTGAAAATGTTAATTATATTTTTGTTGACAAGTTTGAAGAAAAAATTAAACAAAGTTTGTCAAATGAATTAGAAAATAGACTTAATAGTATTATAGCCGAAGAAAATATTAACTCTGTTATAATTGCAACAGATCCACTTAATCATATGCAATATGCATTATGGGCATTAAAACATAATTTGCATATTTTGATGGATAAACCAATATCAACTTATGATAATATTTCTAATAATGTTGAACAAGCTGAACAATTAAAGAGGGATTATGAATTATTAGTAGAAAATTATTTTGGAGATAAAGCATTTATAGTAAATGCTCAAAGAAGATTTTTACCACAATTTCAAATTGTTCAAGATTTTGTAAATGAAATAGCTAGTAAGTATGGAATGCCAATTACTTCAATGCAAAGTACACATAGCGATGGACAATGGAGATTACCAGAGGAAGTTTTAAAATTCAGATATCATCCATTACTAGGTTGGGGAAAAGTATCACATAGTGGATATCATTTTATAGATATGGCATCAAAAATGGTAAAAGATTCATTTAAAGAGGCTAATAAAAATTTTGATGAAATATCTGTATATTCAAAATTTATTCGTCCATCAGGAGTATTATTACAACAAAATCAAAGAGATTTAGAGAAAATATTTGGAGATAAATATAAACAATTTGATAGTAGAACGGATGAAGAATTATTAAAAATATATAAAGAGAAAAATGAAGCTGAAGTTGATGCTAATTCTATTATTTCTTTATCATATAATGGAATTCCAGTTACAAATATTACATTAAATTTGATGCATAATGGTTTTTCACGTCGTTCGTGGTTAAATTCAAATATGAAAGATTTATATAAAGGGAATGGTAGAGTAAGACACGAATATCATAATATAGAACAAGGTTGTTTACAGAATATTCAAATACATTCGTATCAATCTAAAGATAAGCATGATACAAATAATGAAAGTGATTTCGAAATAGGTGGAAATAATCATTATGATATATATGTTTTTAAAAATAGTGAGATAGTTGGAGGACAGACATTACAAATTATAAAAGGCAAAGATATAGCAGAAAGATATTTTTTGGATAAAACAAGAATTATGAATGAACTTGCAAGACATGAAGCATTAAAACAATTCTTGGAAGTTATAGTAGGTAAGAGAAAAGCTAAAGAAACTAAATCTAATATTTTAGATCATAAAATGTCTGTTGAACTAATGTCACTAATTTATAAGTCAGGCACAAGTGAGAAAGAAATAAAAGAAAATTATAAGGATTAGTGAGGATATGTATGGAAAATAAAGATAATCAATGGAATAAGTTGTATGAAAATTATATAAATAAAGAATTTAAAAACTGGGACGAATATTTTAAAACAAAGATGAAATTAAAAAAGAAATTTCTAAATCAAGTTTTAAAATACTATGATGGAGAAAAACCTGTATTAGAATGTGGAGCTGGAACTGGTAAATTCTCTGCATATCTTGCATCAAAAGGTTTAAAAACTTATGCAATGGACTTAGAAAAAGCAATGGTAGAACAAGCCAAGGAATTATCAAAACAGGTGAGTTCCACAAATAATGTAAATGTTTTCCAAGGGGATATTAGAAAAATACCATTTGGAAACAAATATTTTTCAGTAACACATAGTAGTGGGGTAATGGAACATTATAGTGATGATGAAATTATAGAAATTATAAACGAACAATTGAGAGTATCAGATGTTTGCGTTTTTAGTGTTCCAACACCTTACTTTGAAAAGAAAATGTTAGGCAATGAAAGATTTATGAAAAGAAATAAATGGAGAGAAATAATTAAGAAAAGTAATGCGAAAATTATTAAAGAAACAGGTTATCACTATAAAACATTTTATAAAAGATTTATTGATATATGTAAGAATCCTAAAAAAATATTTAAACCAATAGCATTATATGTATTTGTTTTAAAAGAAAAGGAGGAAGAATAAAATGATATATGTAGTTAGACATGGACAAACTGATTGGAATCTTGAAGGAAGATTTCAAGGTAGAATTGATATTGAGTTAAATGAAAAAGGAAGAAATCAAGCAGAAAAAACAAAAGAGAAATTAGAAGGGATTAAATTTGATAAAGTATTTTCAAGCCCATTAAAAAGAGCATTTGAAACAGCAAAAATAATCACAGATGAACTAATTGAGATTGATGATAGAATAATTGAAAGATGTAATGGTCAGTTAGAAGGAAAGTTAAAAACTGAATGTGAAAACATGGTTGACTTTACTGATGAAAACGAACAAAAATTAGGAATAGAATCGTTACCTGATTTTAGAGGTAGAATAACAGAGTTTTTTGATGAACTAGAAGAAAAGTATGCAGGAAAAAATGTATTGGTTGTAACTCATGCAGGAGTAAGCATATATGTAAGATGTTATTTTGAGGGTGAACCTAAAGACGGAAATTACAATAACTATAAATTAAAAAATTGTGAAGTACTTGAATATGATAATACAAGAAAAAAAAATAAAGCAATTGAAGATGATTTTGAAAGATAAAATAGGTAGAAGGCATAAGTGTTCTATATATTCAGACTGTTGATAAAGTATATAAAATAAGATGATTTGATGTATAATTAAAAAAAGGATGTAA
The DNA here is from genome assembly GCA_963558115.1 of uncultured Clostridia bacterium. GTDB lineage: Bacteria > Bacillota > Clostridia > TANB77 > CAG-508 > CAG-269. The sequence continues at coordinate 632 of CAUWFY010000092.1, read as the reverse complement.
AATTATTGAAATTTTATGTCCTTTTCGATTATTCTCATGAGAATATAATAGAGAAAAAATAGTTTATTTAATGAGAGATTTTGAATAATTTAGAAATGATTGCAATTTTGATAAAATGTCAAAATGAAAAAATTGTATTTTTTAAGTATTAGGGGAGAAAATTATAAAGTAAACTACTGTATATATAATAGGAAACTTTATAGATTTACCATTTAGAATTTATGATGGAGGTATTGTCATGATTTAAAATCATTAAATTAAAAATAAGAATATAGTGTTTATCTTCAAAATATAACCCTTCACATCAACAACTTATATGTGAATAATAAATTTTTTAAAACATATAAATTGAATAAACAAATTAAAATGAGCAGGAGGCAGCTATGTGTGAATCATTTAAAATTAATATGTATTTTGATGAAAAGGGTGAAGAATTAGAAAGCTTAATAGAACGTTTATTAATTGATATATTAGAGAAAAAATAACAAAAAATTTTTATCATTTGAACATTGGAAATTTCTAAAAAATTATTTATAATTTAAGCTGAATTCAAATTGTTTTTTATCAAGCATGGGAAGGAGGAGCAATGCTTGAACAAATAGAAAAAACAATATACAATGTAGCAATTTATA
>CAUWFY010000091.1:0-5551 GCA_963558115.1 uncultured Clostridia bacterium | reverse complement strand
TATCAGAATTGATTAAACATAAAATAGCACAAGCGACAACTTCATCTGAATGAAAAATACCATTATGTGTACCTACAGAAAAAGTCTTACTCCGTTTTTCAGCTACACCTGTCAAAGAACTTAAAATTTTAATATTCATTGAAATCCCTCCTTAAAGATGTATAAGTTTTGACTATACATATTTTACCATATGATTTTACATAAATCAATTTTTCTTGCGTTATTTTAAAGTATAGGTTATAATATATTATGAAAAGAGGAAAAAAGATGATAAAAAGATATAAAATAAATGAAATTGAAGAAATAGCCCAAGCACTAAAAAATGATGGAGTTATTAGTGTTCCAACTGATACTGTTTTTGGTATTTGTGCTAGGATAAATTCACAAATAGCATATAATAAATTGTTAGAAGTAAAAAGAAGACCATTTAATAAAGCTTTTCCAGTTATGTGTGCAAATAAAGAACAAATAAAAACTATAGCAATTGTAGATGAAATAGCAGAAAAATTAATTAAAGCATTTATGCCAGGTCCAATTACGCTAGTTTTAAAAAAAAATAGTACTTTGCCAGAATATATTACAAATGGAAAAGATACAATCGCTGTAAGAATGGCTACATCGAAGGAAATAAAAAAATTAATTACAAAAATAGGGAGTCCAATATTTATGACAAGTGCTAATCAAAGTGGAGAACCTGAATGTACCAATTTAGATGAAATAGAAAAATCTTGTCCATTATTAGATGGAATGATGGAAGGAAAAGTTGCGTATTCAATGGGAAGTACAATTGTGGATTGTACTTCAAAAAAAATTAAGATTTTGCGAGAGGGACCAATTTCGTTTGAACTGATAAAAAAAGTTATAGATGAAATGTGAGTGACAAATTACAAGTTATCAATCAATACCTATATCAATATAGAGAAGAATATATTAAAAAAGAAAAAATTTAAGGAAGTCAAAAAGTGGTAGCAATGATTTTTATCTCCGACCCCAAAATCAGCTAAAAAATCATGCTACCAATATAAAAATATTCTAACACAAAAAAGATAATTTATCAAATACAAAAAACATTAATAAAAAGAGAATAATATATGAAAAAAAGAGATAAAATAATAAAATAAAAATAAAACAAAATAATTAAGCAATAATTTTACTTGTAAAATAATATTTAATGTGCTAATATAAAGATACAAAATAAATAAATTAATCAATAATTAAATAAATCCCTGCGTAGTGCGTAAGAGCGTAATTTTTAGAACCAACAAGTTATAAGAGGGGCTAATCTCTAAATATGGCGTGCAAGCTCACATTTTACTAATAATAGTGAGAAGCCCATTAGTATTTAGGTAGGCACCCACCTGTTTTTAGGAGCAGGTCCTTAAAAATTGAAGCTGACGGCTAAGGTGGGGGTTTTTTTATTGTATATAAAAATAGAAAAATTTCTATAAAACAAAAAATCATAAAAGAAAAGCTTAAAAAAATCATAAAACATAATAAAAGATAATAAAAAAATTTCTACATAAATTTCATAGGTAAATAAAAAGTAAAATTAATGTATTAGAAGAAAAAAGGTGATATTATGACAATAAAACAAGCAATAGAAAGAGGTGTAGCAAAACTAAAATTAGAAAAAATTACTACACCAAAACTAAAAGTAAGGTTATTAATGCAATTTGTTTTGGAAAAGCCAAGACAATATTTAATTATATATGATAATGAAACATTAACTAAAAATCAAGAAGATAAATTTTTTGAGGGAATATCAAAACTTAGTAAAGGTGTACCAATAGAACATATAACTCACAATAAAGAGTTCATGAAACTTAATTTTTTTGTTGATGAAAATGTTCTAATACCTCGCCAAGATACGGAAGTTTTAGTGGAAGAAGTAATAAAAATAGCTCAGAAAATAAAAGCAAGAAAAATTCTTGATTTATGTACAGGAAGTGGTGCGATAGCAATATCATTAGCGAAATATTTGCCTAATACAGAAATAACTGCATTAGATATTAGCTACAAAGCTTTGGAAGTAGCAAAGTTAAATGCAAAAACTAATAAAGTAGAAAATCAAATAACCTTTATAGAATCTAATTTATTTGAAAATTTGCCAAAAGAAAAATATGATATAATAGTATCAAATCCACCATATATAAAACAAGATATTATTAAAGAACTTGATAGAGAAGTACAGAAAGAACCTCATATTGCATTAGATGGTGGAAAAGATGGATTGGATTTTTATAGAAAAATAATAGACTTAGGATATGAATACTTAAAATATGGAGGGTATTTATGTTTAGAAATAGGCTATGACCAAAAAGAAGAAGTTATGAATTTACTAGATAATAATGGTCAATATATAAATAAAATATGTATAAAAGATTTATATGATAATGATAGAGTAATAATTGCAAAGGTAGGTGACTAAAATGTCTTTTTCTTCAGATATAAAACAAGAATTAAATAATAATCATAGCTTAACTGATAAGAACAATGTAGAATGTGAGTTAATAGGATATCTAATATCAGCTAATACTAACATCCACAAGCAAAATGAAATAAAATTTTCAACTGAAAATGATTATAATATAGATAGATTTTCAAAGTTGCTATCTAACTTAAACATAGATTATGACATAGATATTGTAGGAAAAGTCTTTTATATCAACACAAAACTAAAAGAAATAAAGAAAATAAATCATATAGAAATAAAGAATAACGAATTATATACAAAAAATATAGAAGAGCTATATCAAGAAAAAGAAGGAGTTGAACAAAAGAAAGCAATTATAAAAGGTGCTTTTTTAGGTTCTGGTTCGATAAATAACCCAGAAAATTTATATCACTTAGAAATAGTTTTATCAAATGAAGAAAATATGATATTTTTAAAGAAAATAATAGAAAGTTTAAATATAAATACTAAAGAATTAATTACAAAAACAAGATGTTCTATTTACATGAAAGAAGCAGAAGAAATTTCAAATTTACTAGCATTAATAGGAGCTAATAAAGCTGTTATGAAATTTGAAGATATTAGGATTCAAAAAGAAATGAGAGGAAAGGTAAATAGAATAGTAAACTGTGAGACAGCAAATCTGAACAAAACAATAAATGCATCTATTGAACAGATAGGAGCAATTAAAAAATTGCAAGAAACAGGAAAATTTAATAAGTTAGACGAAAACTTAAAAGAAATAGCAAAATTAAGATTAGAAAATCCAAATATTTCACTAATAGAACTAGGAAAAATGTTAAAAAAACCAATAGGAAAATCAGGAGTAAATTATAGATTGAAAAAAATAATGGAGATTGCAGATGAAGAATAAAGAATTAGGAATATATATACATATACCATTTTGCAAACATAAATGTTATTATTGTGATTTTGTGTCTTTTTCAAGTAAGGAAGAGATAGTAGAAAAATATATAAAAGCAGTAATAAAAGAATTAAAGAAATATTTGGAAAACAAAGAATTTATGAAAAATTATAATGTTACTACTATATATATTGGAGGAGGAACACCATCATATATAGATAGTAAATATATAGAAGAAATTTTAAAAGAAATAGAAAAAAACTTAGTTAATAATGATACAAAATTTCAAGATATAGAAGTTACATTAGAAGTAAATCCTGGTACAATAAATGAAGAAAAAGTGAATTTATATAAAGAAGCGAAAATAAATAGAATTAGTATGGGGCTGCAAAGTACCAACGACCAAATTTTAAAGCAAATTGGGAGAATACATACATATAATGAATTTTTAGATGCATATAGTATAGTAAAAAAAGCCGGGTTTGATAATATAAACATAGACTTAATGATAGGATTACCAAATCAAACAATTTCAGATGTTAAAGAAAGCTTAAATAAAATAATAGAATTAAATCCTAATCATATTAGTGTATATTCATTAATATTAGAAGAGGGAACAGTACTTGATAAATTGATAGAAGAAGGAAAAATGGAATTATTAGATGAAGAGCTAGAACGAAATATGTATTGGTATGTGAAAAATACATTAGAAATTAATGGATATAATCACTATGAAATATCTAATTTTTCTAAAATTGGAAAAGAATCAAAACATAATTTAAACTGTTGGGAACAAAAAGAATATATCGGAATAGGAACATCAGCACATTCTTATATAAATGGTGTAAGATATTCTAATAAGAGTAGTGTAGAAAAATATATTGAAAATATAAATAATAAAAATATTGATGTAAATGAAATTATAAAACTTGGAAATGGTGATGAAAATTTTTTGGGAAAAGTAGAAGAGGTTTATGAAATAGATGAAATACAATCTTTAGAAGACAAAAAAAAAGAGTATATGTTACTGGGCTTAAGGAAACTTGAAGGTGTTAAAATTTCAAATTTTAAGGAAAAATTTGTAGAGAATCCTATATATGTATATCATAAAGAATTGGAGAAGTTAGTAGAAGAGGATTTGATTAGGGTTGATGGTGATAGGATTTTTTTAAGTAGAAGAGGAATAGATTTGGCAAATTTGGTTTGGGAAGAGTTTGTGTAATACAATTATTCCATATACTATTATATTTTTAGCAATATTGCTAATACAAAGGTATTTTTTAAAAAGAAGAGTAAATGAACTAAATAAAATTATAGAAAAGTAAAAAATTAAGGCAGAAGGAAGTGCTTTCGGGAAAAAATTGTTAAAATCGCTTGACACACCCACCAAAAATATGTTATTATAATTAATGTTACAAGAAGAAGTCAAACTTCTCACCTTATCTAAGTAAAGAAAAAGGTTAGAAATTAAATAAATAAAAACATTTTCATATGTATATTTATTTTAGATTTGGCTTGTAACAGAAGTCAAATTTTTTTTGTGGAGGTGTTTTAGAATAAAACAAGAATTACCAATTAACAGGCAAATAAAAGCCAAAGAAGTACAATTAATAGGAGAAAATGGTGAAAAAGAAGGTGTTATTTCTTTTGAACAAGCTTTAGAAAAAGCAGAAAGTAAGGATTTAGACTTAGTTTTAGTTGCTCCAAATTCAAATCCACCAGTTTGTAAAATAATGAACTATGGAAAATATAAATTTGAGCAAGCTAAAAAAGAAAAAGAAGCAAAGAAAAAACAAAAAAGTTTTGAAGTAAAAGAATTGCGTGTAACACCAAATATTGAAGAACATGATTTCAGCTTTAAATCTAAAAATGCAAAGAAATTTATTGAAGATGGAAATAAAGTAAAAATAACAGTTAGATTTAGAGGAAGAGAAGTAAATAATTCAAAAGCAGGTGAACAAGTGCTAAATAAATTTATAGAAAATTTAAGTGATGTAGCAGTTGTAGAAAAAGCACCTAAACTTGAAGGAAGAAATATGTTCATAATTTTAGCTAAAAAATCAGACAAATAATCTGAGTAAAATAAATTAAAAATCGAAAGGAGAAAAAATTATGCCAAAATTAAAAACAAATAAAGCTGCAAAGAAAAGATATTCTTTAACAGCAACAGGAAAAGTAAAAAGAACAAAATCAAACAGAAGACACTTATTAGCAAACAAAACAAAAAGACAAAA
>CAUWFY010000090.1:0-5603 GCA_963558115.1 uncultured Clostridia bacterium | reverse complement strand
TAAAAATAAGAGCAGAAAGATAGGAGGTATTTATAGCAATGAAAAATATAAGTAAAAATAAAAAAATATTAGCAGTATTAGCTATAATAATAGTAGTAGCAGGAATAATAATGATAGCAACAAAAGGATTTAACTTTGACTTAAAATATCAAAAAACTCAAAAAGTAGAGTTATCATTAAATCAAGAATTTAAAAATTCAGAAGTAAAAGAAATAGCAAAAGAAGTATTTGGAAAACAACCAATAATGATTGAAAAAGTAGAAGTATTTGAAGATACAGTTGGAATAACAACAATTGAGATAACAGATGAACAAAAAACAAATTTAATTACAAAAATTAATGAAAAATATGGTACACAATTAAATCAAGAAACAACAAAAATAATAGAAGTTGCACACACAAAAGGAATTGATATAATAAAACCATATATTGCACCATTTGCTATTGCAACACTTGCAATATTGGTATATATCGGAGCAAGATATTATAGATTAGGAATTGTAAAAACAATTTTAAAAGTAATTGCAATTTTAGTTATAACACAAGTAGAATTATTTTCAATAATAGCATTAACTAGAATACCAGTAGGAAGATTAACAATACCAATGGTGATAATAGTTTACTTGATTACTTTATTAGGAATAATAAGTAATTTGGAAAAATGTAATAGTAGTAAAAAAGAAGAGATAGAAAAAAACTAATAAAACAAGAGAAATAAATAATAAGAAAAGTAGCGAAGCTATATAAGTAAGGCTATCGCGAGTCTTTTTAAAGGTCACTTTTGCTTATTGTATACGGAAAAATCATATGTAGAATCAAGTTAAAAGCAGATTTCCTATATAATAAAAAAAGATAGTAATGAAAGTAAATGATAAATTTTATTACTATCTTTTTTTACGTATATGAAATACTAGATTAAATTTAAAAATAAAAGGTAATATTTCAGAAATATTTTACTATAATATCTTGAATTAATATTGCTTAAAGTGTATAATTTATTTGTTCAATATGCATAAGTATTATTTGTGAACTTTAATTTATCATATTCGAATAAAAACTTTAGATAAGGTGAAAATATAATAAAATATAAATTGAAAGAGTTTTATTTTATTATTATTTTTATAAAAAACAAAGGAAAGGTAATTACAAAAATGAAAAAAATCAAAGAAAACTCTACTAATGGTATTACTTTAATTGCATTAGTAATAACAATTGTAGTATTGCTAATACTTGCAGGAGTAAGTATAGCAATGCTAACAGGAGATAATGGAATTCTAACACAAGCAAACGAAGCAAAAGAAAAAAATACAATAGGAGGGGAGAAAGAACAAATCCAATTAGCAATACAAAGTTTAAAAATGAAAAGACAATCAGAAAATGTAACAAATGAGATAACAGCCTTAGAATTAGATGGACAATTAAAATCAGATGGAGCAAAAAATATAGCAGTAGATAATGTAAATGGATATTTAAGAGTAAAATATGAAGATAGTAAAAATTCATATACAGTAGAGCAAAGCGGAAATATAGAAATCATAGAAGAGGGACCAATAGAACAACCAGAAAATATAGCGGCCTTATGGGAAGCAATAAGCAAAGCAGATACAACATGGTTTAGTTATAATGATTTAGAAAACAATAAAGAAAAAGTAAATGTAAATGCACCAAATTTAGTAGGAGATATGAAAGCAATAAAATATGCAGGGCTAGATGCTGACACACAAACAGGAAGTAAATGGGCAAATGCAATGACAGCAGACGGAAGTATGTGGGTATGGATACCAAGATATGCATATAAAATAACAGAAGGATACCATACAAATGTAGCAGGAACAGTAGAGGTGGCATTTATAGATACAAATAATAAATTTTTAAATGGAGAAATAGGAGAAATAACAACAAATGTAGAGGACCCAGAGGCAGGAAAAACAAAATATTTAGTGCATCCAGCTTTTACCAAAAATGAAGAAGCAGGAGGAGGATTCGGAGAAGTATCAGGACTATGGATAGGAAAATTTGAAACAACAGGAACATATAGTAATGGAGATGCAAGTAAAGTAAGTGTAAAACCGGGAATATCAAGCTTAAGAAGCATGGCGATAAAAGATCAATATAAAGCTGGAATGCAAGCAACATATGGAGAAAGTACAAAGTTAAATAGCCATATAATGAAAAATAGCGAATGGGGAGCAACAGTATATTTGGCACATAGTAAGTATGGAACAAATAAGCAAAAAGTAGATAAAAACGAAAGTGCAGCATATTACACAGGAGGAACAAATACGGTAGAACAAATATACACAACAAATAAAAAGCAATCAACAACACATAATGCAACAGGAGTATATGACTTAAATGGAGGAGCATGGGAAAGAACGGCTGCATATGTAAATAATGGAGATGAAAATTTAGGAACATATGGAGGAAAGAATTCAGGAGATTTTTATGGAGCAACAGAAATAGAACAAGCAACAAGTACAAAATATAAAACAGTATATAGCTCAGTAAAAAATCAATCAAAAGACTATGAAATGGCAGGAAAGAAAAATAAAGGAGATGCAGTATATGAAACATCAGTATCACATTCTGATGGAACAGGTTCATGGTTTGGTGCATATGCCTATTTTCCTAATGGCACTTATCCATTTTTTGATAGAGGTGGCAATTACAATGATACTAATGCAGGGACATTCTATTTTTATTATTACAATGGTGGTGTGCATAGCAATGATTCATTTCGTCTGGTATTGGCTCCTTAGCACTTTGATGTGACAAAAGATATTTTACCAACAAAGAAAAAAATTTTACACTCTTAATACGGGTATGTAAATTTTTAGAAAACAATGCGGTAAACATAATGTTGCGCTGCTTTTTATATTAAATTTACAATGTACAATTTGATGTCGTATTATATGATATGCAATTAATTTACATATCATGTAATACGACATTTGTTAAATAAATTAAAAAGAGTATCAGAAAATTTATACAGAATTTGAATTTTTTATTTCAATTCTACAACAGTAACTCCCATTTCACCTTCTCCAAAAGTCCCAAGCCTAAAACTCTTCACATGAGAATTAGTTTTCAAAAATTTATGAATACCATTTTTCAATTTTCCAGTACCTTTTCCGTGAATTATTCTAACAGTTTGAAGATTAGCAATAGCACAATCATCCAAAAACTTATCAACTACTAAAATAGCTTCATCAACTGTTAATCCCAATACATTTATTTCAGTTCTTATATTCTTAGACTTAGATATATTTTTATAAGACACAGAAGAGGAAATAGACTTATTTTTTGTATTTTTATTAGAAGCCATTTTTTCAATTTTTTTCAAGTATTTTATATCAACCTTCATCTTCATACTACCAACTTGAACCTGAACTTGATTAGATTTAGAAGGAAAACTTAAAACAGTCCCTTCTGTACCTAAAGAAGATATAAAAACATCAAGATTAGGCTTTATATCAATAATATCTAATTTATTGTTATCATTTGAAACATCATCAACAACCGGATTAAAAATATTTATATCCTTAATTTTTTTATTTAAAGAATTTCGTAAATTGTCCAAAGATTTAACATCAGACTTTGATGACATTTCTTTTATTATTTCATTGGCATCTTCTTTAGCCTCTAATAAAATATTTCTAGCTTTAATTTTTGCATTATTAATAATATTTTGTTCTTCTTGAAGCCTTGAAAGATTTTTTTCTTCTAATAATTTTCTAAGCTCAGAAGTTTTAGCAAGTTCTTCAGAAATTTGTAATTTTTCTTTTTCGATTTGTGCTTTATCATCATAAATTGATTTTAACAAAGTTTCAAAGTCAATATCTTTTTTAGATAACAAAGCTTGAGCATTATTAATAATTTCATCACTTAATCCAAGCTTACGACTAATTTCAAAAGCATTACTTTTCCCAGGAACACCTATTAATAACCTGTAAGTTGGGGATAGAGTAGAAACATCAAATTCAACAGATGCATTTTGAAATCCTTCTGTTATTAAAGCATATTTTTTCAATTCTTGATAATGAGTAGTTGCAATCGTTAAAGCACCTAATTTTTTAAAATTAGCTAAGATAGAAATAGCCAAATTAGCACCTTCTAAAGGATCTGTTCCAGAACCTAATTCATCAACTAAAATTAATGAATTAGAGTTAGCTGTATTTACTATATCCACAATATTAGTCATATGAGCAGAAAATGTACTCAAAGAATCTGCAATACTTTGGTCATCTCCAATATCTGCAAATATATTATCAAAAACAAAAATACTAGAATTTTCATTAGCAGGTATATTTAATCCACAACAAGCCATACAAGTTAATAAGCCAACAGTTTTTAAAGAAACAGTCTTTCCACCAGTATTAGGACCAGTAATAAGTAGAGTAGAAAAATCTTTTCCTAAATCAATAGAAATAGGAATAACTTTATTTTTATCAATCAAAGGATGTCTTGCATTAATAAGAGAAATATATTTATCATCATTTATTTTAGGCGTAATACAATTTAAAGATTTTGAATATTTAGCTTTGGCAAATATAAAATCTAAATTACCAACAATTTTAACATCATTTTCCAATTCTTTAGTATAAGGAAAAAATAATTTAGTTAAATTTTGTAATATTTTTTCAATTTCAATATCTTCTTCAGCCCTTAACTGATTTAGTTCATTATTCATTTCAAAAATGATAATAGGCTCAATAAATAGAGTAGAACCAACATTTGAAACATCATGAACAAATCCCTTTACTTGTGACCTATATTCTTCTTTAATAGGAATTACAAACCTATCATTTCTAATAGTTATTAAATTTTCTTGAAGATATTTGGAAAAATTAGAAGAATGTATCATATTATTTAGTTTTGAACGAATATCTTGTTCAATATGTCTTTTCCTTTTACGAATTTTATCTAATTCAGAAGAAGCCTTATCGTCAATAGTATTTTCATCAATAATGCAAGAAAATATTTTATCTTGAATGCTCTTATTAGAATAAAGCTCTGAAAACAATATATTTAGTTTTGGATATTCATTAATATCTATAAAATCTTTATTAAAATAATCTTTTAAGTTTTCAGCCAATTTAAAAATACTAGCTAAATCTAAAAGAGCCTTTGCAGATAAAGACATATAACTTTCTAAAGATTTTAAATATATTTTAATATCAGAAATATCATAAAAAGAAGGAGCAGAATTTCTATAAACTAAATTAACAGCTTCTTCAGTTTCAGCAAGCATATTTCGCACTAAATTTTTATCATTACTAACTTGTAAATTTAATGCTAAATCTTTTCCAACATATGTAGAACAAAATGTTGATAATATTTCTAAAATCTTATTAAATTCTAATTTGTTCAAATAGTTAATATTCATTGATAGTTCTCCTTATATATAATCGTGACTTTGATAATTTGGTGATTTTGGGGTCGGAGTGATTTTTCACTCCGACCCCAAAATCACCAAATCACCAAAATTATTATATACAGTTATATTATAATAGTCAATAAAATAAAGAATTTGTTTATAAATTAGAATATTTATTATTAAAAATTTACTATTAAAAGGGAGAAAAAAGATTTTGAATTTATGT